>NZ_JAVRBN020000029.1:1896-84768 GCF_034531305.2 Nostoc sp. ChiQUE02 | reverse complement strand
TGAGTTCGACCATATCCTCTCATCGCATCAATGCAAGTATCCACGGGTAAAACATTGGTGTCACCATGCATCATTAATGGGTAGTTCATGGGAATCGGTTTGCCTTTGATGCTTGAAGGGGTGACATTTTGAACATCTTGGGGTGAAGTGGAATGTCGGCTTTGCAAAGGCGGGGATTGCGCTGTTTGTTCTGGTGGTTTCAAAAACTGTGGTCGTGTGGCGAGGGAATTAACTCTTTGTTGATAGTCACTATCCGTTTCAATAATTGCCCCGAATTTCTTGGTCATATTCTCCAAAGTTTTGGCAGGGATGGAGCTATCAACCAAGTTAAATACCGCTAGACCTTTTTGGGTTTCCCTGATAACATCTTCTGTTGGTACTTGCTGCCATTCAACTTTTTGAGCAGTTAACCATTTAGTCACAGTCTCAGCTTTCTGGTTGTCAACAGCCAAACCCATGACTCCAAGTTTTTTGTTTGATTCTGTAGAAAATAAGAAAGTAGTCCGCTCTTTAATATGATGTAGAATTTTCGCACTACTCTCAATCATCTCTTGTTGTTCAGAATTAACCGATTGAGTCCCAAAAACCTGAAATTCCTTCGTCCAAATAGTAGGATATTCAACGGTCTTAGGGTCAATTTGAGCGCAAATAACAGAAAAATTACTT
Organism: Nostoc sp. ChiQUE02; assembly: GCF_034531305.2. Classification (NCBI taxonomy): domain Bacteria; kingdom Bacillati; phylum Cyanobacteriota; class Cyanophyceae; order Nostocales; family Nostocaceae; genus Nostoc; species Nostoc sp. ChiQUE02. The sequence continues at coordinate 84,102 of NZ_JAVRBN020000029.1, read as the reverse complement.
TCAATAATAGTGGGTGCGGGTGTTAGTTGTCCGGTTTTGAGCAGTCCAAGCTGTCTGAGCGCGTCTTTGTCTTTTTTAAAGTGCAATACTCCCAAGGGTTCACCATTGAGAAATACTGCATCTCTAGTTTTAGAAGCGGAGGTTTCGATAGTCAGTTTTCGGTAATCTCGATCCGAGAATGACTGACCAGAAAAATCATAAAAGTTAATTTTATTGATTTTGAGGAGATTACCATTTGGGGACTCACCTAGCACAAAAGCTTGATCTCCAGTTTCGGAGATTGACGTGAGCTTTAATTTTAGGGGATTACCATTTTTTAAATAATCAACTTGTTTTAACTGCTGGACAGAATCGCTGTCTAACTCCCCTAATGTTTTACCATCTAACTTAATTTTTACTGTTTTGTCAGTCACCGGCACAGTGCCAAATTCTAAGTTTACGGGTTCGGCGTTAAAAACAAGTCCTGCATAAGAGAAGTTCTTGAGTTCGCGGATAGTAATTTCAATCGGCTCGTTTCCTGGTAGTCCAATAGTTGCTTTGGCAGTAGCAGGTTCTACCCCAATGAAATTAGCTTGCGCCTTTGTGCCAATTGGTAACATTCCAGCCCTGGTTTCGAGCATGGCGAATTCCTTATATTCGCCGTCAGCATCCTGGACAAACATTAGTCTGGAAACGTGGCGTTCATGTCCCGGTGGGTGATGAGAGGCTCTGATTTCTATTGGGTGTTTTTCGTCTGGGTTCCACTTTCTGCCCAAAAATTCATTTGCTTCATTATTAAGTGTGACTAACTTCGGTTCGCTAAATTGCAGTTTCTCCAAGCGGGAGATAATCTCATTGGGGAAAGCAGCGAAGGCAAAATTAGAGACTTTTTTAGCGATCGCTTGGGGGTTTGCGTTTTCTTTACGTGCAACTTCGAGTTCATCCTGGCGGGATGCACAGATATTCCAAGCGGCGGCAGCAGATGCAAGTTTTTCTGACTCTGGGATAGAGGCATAAAATGCTTCTGCCGTCTCCTGCGCCAAGGCAAAGAGTAGTTTAGTTTGGCTTCTAGTAAGTTCTGGTTTTAGTTCTAGGAGTTTAGCTCCCTGCATGGTCATCCCCGCCTTGAGATTGTGGTCAGTCACAGATTGTTGGCTAACTGTCCCCAGGTTGCGGTAGGCGGGTTTCTTATCCTCCCCAATCTCACCATTGATTTGTGCAAATGCTAGTAATTTGTGGGGGCGTTCTTTAGTTCGCCATTTCTCTGGTATTTCGTCTAGGCGAATGTTCAACGTTTGGGCTTTCCAAATCAGAGGATGTTCGTAATGGGTGAGATTGGTAATTTCGAGTTGGCAAGACTGTGGAGTTTGGATGATTGCTGATGGCCCTTTCTCGGTTTCCCGCCGTCGCTCCATACGTACCGCAGCATTGAATTTCCGATCAAACTCGTATTTGGCGGCGATCGCTGTAAATTTTTGCTGTGGTGTAAATTCTACCCCTTTGAATAAGTCTCTAAACTGGACGATGGGGCGCGATTCTAACTGTGATTGCTGGAAATATTTATTGGTTTGGCTAATTAATAATTCTACTGGTGAGTAGCCCTTTGGTGTTATCCCCGTGCTTAAATAAACTGACGAAGATTTCTTATCTTTAATATAATTAACATCACGATACAAGTAGCGGCTGTTCTCCCGGATTTTATCCATCTCAGGTTTTTTTGCACTTTTGAATAAATCAACCGCTATTTGGTTTTGATAACATCCCTCACCAATCATTTCTCGGTACATCAGGCGGTTAACATCCATCGCCTGTTGAATAATCTCTCTTCTTCTGTTAGAATTCTCTGCTAGAGCTACAACAGATTGCATGAAAGGTTTGTACTCTGCTCTAATTGGTTTGGGCTTCTCGCCATATTCCTGTTCAAATAAACTTTGATAATGGCTAGAAACTTGGTCTAAATAAGTCAATTGTTGTTCTAAAGTACCGTAAGTTTTAAGTACCTCAATTTCCGATTCTAATGCTTCCAGTGCTGTCACTTGATTGTTGATTATGCCCACGCTGATGCTATCGCTCATGTGAATAGCGATTTTTTCAAATGGGGGCTGGCTTCCATCAGTGGGATCATAAAATGATTGTTTTTTGAGCTTAACCGTGGGCGAATAGGCATTTTGGGGAAGATTTCTTCGCTCTGCCTCTGCTGTTAAATTGGGGTATAAGCTAGCTTTTGCTACACCAATGCAGTCGCCATCGTAGTCTCGTGCTTGGCGTTCTGATTCGGTTTCTGCCGGATCTATAAAATCAACATCAATCCCTCGTCCTTCTAACTCTGTAATTCTTTGCTGTATGCGCTTGTGGTCTTCGTCATTAACTACAATTATGCCTTCTAAGGGTTCACCATCTGGAGCAACACGGTCTTTAATGTGTTTATTAGTAGAAACACACAAGCCATTAGAGTTAAGAAAAGGAGAGCGAAAGTTAAGAACTTTTTCTCCTTGCTCCAGCCAAGGGGCACAGATTTCACCATTTTTTAGTTCCTTGGAAGGAATAATCATTGCTCGGTCAAAAGTAAGCATTTTCCCAATAGCAATATCTCGCCACTCACTTTGTACAAAACGACTTAATTCCTGTTTGACCTTCTCAGTTTCTAATAGCTGTTGATGACCAAGTAAATCAGCTTTAATGACTTTGTACATAAACAAGTCATCTTTAGCACTCTCGTCATCCAACTCCTGATCTGCATCTAAGTCATTATTTGTCCCTAAGTTTTTAACATTTGTTTCTTGATTGATAATGTCTGATGTTTTTAATTTACTTTGGCTCAATGATTCTTTACGTTTTTCGTATCTTTCACAATAGTAAGCAGCAACAATTCTTGGGTCATCTTCAATAGAGGCTAATCTTTGAGCTTGTACCTCTAGTTCTTCGGCAAAATCTTTAATTCCTTGGGGGAAAGATGCCAGCAGTTGGGAGATAGACATCTGACCTTGTTGAGATTGTGCTTTTTCGGCTAACCAAATATTTTGCTGATATAATCCTGGTTGAATTTGAGGTTTAGTAGGGCCTTTGGGTCTATCCTTGTCTGTTCCCTTAAAACTGCTTACGGGAAGAATTATATCGATTTTTGGTTCATTTTTAGAATTTGCATATTTTATTCTATCTAGTCTGTATGGTCGCAGTGTTCCTTTGCCAAAGCGATATTCAGTCGTATCTTCTCCAACTCCATCTACCCAACCAAATCGATGTTGAATTACACGATAGCTTTTATCTGTTTGGGATTCCCTTAAGGTTAGCTTGTCATAAAGTTGTGTTGAAATCTGCCCATAACAATCGCCAACTAATTTATATGCCAAATCATTCGATAATATCCCTCCATTTTCACCCCTGTTATCAGTAGAATCATCTACTACTAAAATGTTTAGCTTTTCGTGAATCGCATTTTTACAAGCCCCAAGTAAAATGGAACCATAAGCACCCCGGTCTTTACTATCTGGACAAATTTTTTGAATTGTTTCTAAACATTCTTTATCTCCATAAAGTAAGCGAGTCTTAGAAGATAGTAATAAAATTTGTCCATCTGGATGATTCTTTAGTTCTTCAGCAGTGCTGTATTCATCAGAATGTCCAAATGAGAATTCTTTGTCAGGAAAGTAAAATTCTAGTAAAGTATTACTGAGCTTTTCAGTTAAAATTGATTGAGAGTCGGTTCTGCTATCGTCTATATAGATCCACTGATTTAAACGAGGGTCAAAATGCTTTAATTCCAAAGTCATAAGATTTGAAATTTGATGAATATTAATTAAATTTTTGAGAGGTTTTTATGTCAAGGATTAAGCGTTGGATAAATATGAATAATGAAGAATTCAACCCAGATGGAAGTTTGAAAAGTGAAGCTCGGCAAGAAATGTTATCCAAAGGTGAAGATCCAGGAGCAATTGATAGTTATGCTCGTAGAGCAAAAGAAGAGTATGACGAGTGGAAACACCTGGACGAGACTGATCCAGAGCCGTGGCCAATCTACACAGCCTACGATTTCTTCACTGAACAAGAAAAAAAAGAATTTAACCCAGATGGTTCTCTCAGACCTGAATATGTAGAATACGCTCAGAAAATTGGTATCAGTGAAAGTGCCCTCGAACAACTTGAGTGGCGCAAGAAAATGGAGGTTGATAATTACAATAAAGTGTCTGCCGATCACGTAGAACAAGGCATCAACTTTGGTGCATGGTTGATGAGAGGAAGGATTGAAGATAGCAGAACATACGGACAACGTCGGCAGCAGATGGAGCAAGACCTGCGTAACTTTGAGGATGTTGACAGCTTGCCTTTCGACAAAGATACAGCATATTAGGTGAGCCGAAGCAGAGCGAGTGATAATATAAGCTGAAAGCATTATCAAACAACGCTCTCAGCTTTTTAGTGGCATCCTTTTACATCTGCAATTGCTCCCCTTGCACTGAGCATAGCCTCTCCAAGAGTTGTATTGCGACTGGGCGAAAAAGCGGATTGTTTGGTTAATTGGACTGCCGTTCTATAGCTGGAGGGATTACCCCAGGAGATCGCACAACTGACTTGTTGGAAGCGGCAGCAAGGAACGCAAACATTCCTAAAATAGCAAAGGACGTAATAATCACTTGCTGTACGGATGCAAAGACCGACTTTTCTTTCTCCTTTTGGACAGTAATGCGATTCAGATTCTGTTGAAATGCCGAGAAATACAAATAATTCAACACTTGTTTACACAAGGTAGGGTCTTCACCTATCTGTACTTTCTGGCACAAGAGAATTTCTAGATGCTCCCGGCGGCGATCGCTTGTAGATAAATCGCGGTCATCCCACAGTTTTACTTGGGTTGCATCTAAAGGTCTATCAATACCTAATAAACTCATAAATATGGCCTCATTTGATTTAGGAGTTAGTTGAGGGAACAGGTGTAATTGATAAGTCAATTACACCCTACTGTGCTTTTTGAAAAATGGAACTTATACCTAACTTAAGAAGTTTAAATATGCTTTCAAAAAAGAACTAGCAACTTGAGTACTGAAAAAATCAAAGCTCAGGTTGCTAGTAAAGTTTGAAAATATATGCTATATTTCCCAGTCAAAATCTTCAGTTGGAGATGGAGATAAAACCTGTGCTTTCGGTGGTGGCTGGGGTGTATCTGGCTGCAATGGGTTCGTCCCATCCTGAAATAATTCTTGTGCCAGAGTCCGCCCATCTGAGTCAATGTCACTACTCAAGAAATACTCCAAAACCTGCGGTGTAGCACCATCAATTGCTGCTTGTGCTAGTAGGGATTTGATGAATTGGGGAGATGCTTCACTATCAGCTAGTACCTTCAAGGTTTGCTCGGCATCTTGGATGGTCATTCTGGAGATATCTTTAACTCCAACTTCATCCCAGACATCCCCGAAATACTGTCTATATTGCTGATTGAAGTCTTGCTCTTGGGCAAATCGTGATAATTCTTGTACCTGCAAATGTGTCGTCTCTGGCATATCAATTTGCTAATGTTAATTGTTCACGCTTGTTATTGTTTGAGCCAACCATCTTGAGCAATTGTTGATTAAGATAATTTTGAGCCGAAACGTAGAGATTATCCCAGATAATTGGGTTCCGGCAGATTTTACTCCCAACTGTATTGCCAGCTAACTTCTCTGATACCAAATACTTGCGGTAGTAGTTTGCCCATAAATGCTCTAGAAAATCAAGGGCGAAATCATCAAAAGGAATTAACCAGTTATAGTTCTCATCCAAAAAGACTCGATAGGCGGCAACAATGGGCATAGCAATATCAGCCGGCGCACTAAACCCAAATGAGTAGCGGCTATCGGGTAACAGCGTATTCTTTCGCGCATCAATTGAAGCTAGGTCTACCCCTTTTTTCTTGGGGTTGGTGATGTAAGCTTCAATGGTTTTGAACAGTTGTTGCTCAATCCACATAGCCTTGGACAGTAGCGGCAACAATTTTGACAACCTTTGTCTTTCCGCATCGCTTAAAGAGGGATTGTTGCTGACAGGTGGATGCTTACCTTTAGATTTATTCGGGTTGTACTTGTTCCTGTCCAAGCAATTCATCAACTTAATCAAATGGTTGACATTACACTGTGGACTCTTGGGCACACCACTTTGATGTTGATAGTAAGCAATGCGGAATTTTATTTCTTCCTCCATCTCTAATTTTGCTAAAAACTGTTTGAGAAATTTATAATCACCTCTGGCATTAACTTTAGAACGTGCATCTACTGGGGCTGATGTGTTGGATGCCAGAGCTATATCTTTCGCTTCGTCTTCACTTAGCCCAATATGGATTGTGACTTTGACTCTGGCTAGAGAGAGGTCATACTTGTTTGCTCTAGCTTGCTTAAATGCTAATACTGTATGCCCACCGTTGATAATGCCATCGTTGCCGCCTTCATTAGCCTGTAGTACCTCTAACTCCAGTTCAGTTTTATTTTTGGGCAAAACCTTGTTAACACACAGTACAATTCCGTTATTTCTTTGAAAGAATTTTTCCGGCTGGGTGGTGAGTGAATCAAATAGTTGTTTGTACGTTGAGGTTTTAGGATTAGGTTCGCGGATATTTGGTTCTAGGGGTAGGTCGGAGGGAAAACTATCTACATGGGCGGTAGCAATAATGCAGTTAGAATTTGCATTGATGTACTGGTCTATTTTCAAAGTCCAATTCTTGGGCATATTCTTGTTCTTGTATAGGTCAACATACTTAACAAACACTTCCCTTTGGCGGGCCGTTGTCCGTTGAGTGCATCCATCAAGGTTGATTTCCCACTACCACTCACCCCAGCAATCACAATAAACTCGTTAGGTAAGAACGACAGCTAGTAGTGTAGCAACCCAAAATTGCTACGTGGAGGTAAGCAAGGGAGCAGGTTCGCTAGTGGGAGAAGGGGAGAGATTGATAAGTTAAGTTCTTTCCCCTCTGCCCCTCAGCCCCTCCGCTCCTCTCTCCTCTGCTGACCACTACGCTTGCGTTTCCTTGGCAGAGTACTAGATTTCATTGAGTAACGTTGTCGAGGCGAGTATGGGGTAGCTATTTTTTCAATTGCAAGCCTTGGGGTTAGAAGAACTTGCTAGTTAAATATCCATTTTTAGCCCTCATCTCGGCTACCGACAAAGGAGAAGGTGGCTGAACATAATAATCAGGGACTAAAGGTTTATCTTGGCGATCATATTTTAAATTCAAATCCAGCATTTTGATATGGCTAATGTGAGATCCCCAAACATCACATACTCTATCTCCTAATCCCATTGTGTCTAGATATTTAGGAAGCTCCATCCCACCATTCCAGCAAATGGGAATGCCAACACTTTCAAAATGTTGGGTTAGCTCGTGACGTACAAAAGTTGCTGTTCCCCCACAAATTAGCACCTCATCCATAACAGCTATACCTTTTACCCATCGTAATAAGGCACGGGTGTATTCTTCACGAACTAGGGGTAATATCTTCTCGAATAAATCTACATCCAATTGTATTTGCTCTGGTTTATTTTTCCGTGATAATCGACGTAATGAGTCAAAATCCCCATCTCTGGCTTCTACTATTGCTTTAACTAAGCGTGAATCTTCTTTGGACAAACCTACCGCAGTTCTTTCAACAAACTGACTCACAAGCCAATTCATCCCTAAATCCGTTGATTCCGCTTTTGATGAATTGCCTTTCATTGAGAGGGTAAAACTAGCATTCCTATACCCCAACATCAACATTCCTATATTTTTTTGGAAATAGTTGACATTGACATTACGGCTGCGATACGTCAATAGTCCAGCCCCTTCTAGTGCCGCATTAAAACTTCTGATTTTACATTTGAACTTCCCTGTTGGTGTTTTGACACCTGTTTTTAATCTCTGTGTTAATTGTTTACCCAAATGATTGGCATGAGCTATTTCTCCTGGTGGCAACAATATTTGTAAATAAATCCCCAAATCAACTTTTACCCCCAATTCCAACCGCCGAATTGCCAACCACATCAATGCTGCTATCTTCGGTAGGGCATAACTGTATTTCAAGTCTCTGATTGCTGATGTCCCAGCAAACATACTTTTCGATAATGCGCCTAAAACATAATATTCTTCACCAATACCTATCCATACTGTATTGTCTTGTACCGAGGATTGACTTGATAAAAACTCTATTGAACCATAGCCCACATCTGCTATCTCTGGTTCCATCGTTATTACCATTGGTACTCCGTCTGGGTATACCTGTGCTATCGCCTTGGTTGTACTCGCCCCTAAATCCAACGTGAGGACAACTTTTGTGGACTCGGCAGAGTCCGAAATGCTCTTTCTATTCATGTTTTATTCCTTGCTTTCGTCCCGTTATTACTTTCTCTATCTCAAAAGGCAACAAAATTTGTGTCTGGATCTAGCCCAGCTTGAAAACATGATTGCGAATCAGGCGATGTCTACGACTTGGCTTGCGCCTACGCTCTAACCGTTCCAGCCCAACATCTGATTAGCCTGTTTTACCTCTTCTGGAATTTCCATTTGCATCCATTCTTCATCTTCATCCGCGTTTAACTGTCCTGTTTGTGACATTTTTCCTAAGATGGATGCGTTCTCGGATGATGTTGTCACTGTTATTTGAGGCTTAATTAATGAATTAATTGCTACTGGGTCATTCTCTATTCCACAAATCCGCCGTATACAGCTTATTTGTGCTTCTAACTCTCCAATTGCCCAAATACCATTCTGCCTTAGCCTTTCATCCCTGACCCCTGATGACAATAATGCTAAAGGTAGCCAGTGCTTCTTGAGCGTAGCCATGACCAATTCTGAGAAATCTTCCTCTAACGCTAGTGGCGTAGATTTTAGATAGCTGATTATCTTTCCATCTATAGTCTCGGCGACCCTTCTAATGGAAATTATTTCCTGTTTTATTTCATTCATGCTTATTCCCAAAAATTCCAATTACTGGAGTCAAACATTTTTAGGTAAAGCAGTTCCATTTTTCACTTAAGCACATTTAAAAGGTTAAACCTTTCTCGTCTCATTTTAAAACAAATATTTTTTATTTTTCATTTGCTGTTGATTAAAATTAATTTTGCAATCATTGAATCTTTACATGTCTTCATATCTAAATTCTTGGCGAAATTCCCAACTTTTCACCCTAAGTCCGCAACCTTTGCCTACGACACGCTACACGAACATCAAGATTGGGGATGGTGAAACCCTCTTTGGGTTTAAGTTCCTCAAGAAAGCCTTACTACCCCGCTCACCCCACACCCTAAACCTCACGCTTTACACCGTCTACCCTTTCAACATACTCTGAAAAGTCAGGTGAATTTATCTTCTCTTTTAAATTTACTAAGGCACACAATTTAGTAGACTTTCTCAGTGCTAAAAAAGTATCCCTGAATACTTTACTCAACTGGTAGCTGTTGGGTAGCTCTACAGGTGATAAACAGCTACCTGTTATGACACAAAAAAATCAGTTTGTTATAGTTTCATGACTTCCCAACTGGTAGCTGTTGGGTAGCTCTACAGCTACCAGTCTGGCATCAAATTTTGAGAAATAAAATAGGGTTGAAGCCTTACCAGTACTGCTTTTGAGCTACTTTTTTACTCCATTTTTATTCTCAATAACTTCAAAATTATTGAGAATGCGTACTACAAGCTTGTTGCAATTCCACTTCAAAAAAGCAGTTTTTTTCTGTTTGTGCTACGAAACACTACTAAAAATTACAATTTAGCGCTGATTAACTTTGAGCGGCTACTGAAAAATTCTGTTATCAACCATTTTATTCTTGAGGTATCCCTGAAAAAATCCGTGAGCAGTTAGTTTACTCTTGAGTAATCTCGAAAAATTCTGTGAGCAGCCCATTAATTCTCATTAATTAAGGGTTATTGACAGGTAAATAGCCCAAAACCCTTGCTGTTGCGTGGTTTTTTAGTCCAAGCCCTAGAAAGTCTGGTGCTTCCTACTTAGGCTGAAACTGTGCCGGAAGTGACTGCGATACTAGCGGAATATTGGGATGGCGGGAGAATTGCCTGTGAAATGCTGTAGGGCGGCTTAGAATAGTCGTACTTACTACGGTTATTTCCCCATTTTCGCATCTGAGCGATTTGGCTTTAAAATAGGCGTGAAATCGGGAAAAAACAGCAAGAATTTGAGTGATATTTGTTTCTCAATCAGTCAGCCCAAAAACTTGTATTTCCAAATTTTAGCGTAAAGAAAAAATGGCATACGCGATCGCGCGATTAAAAAAATTAAAGCGGGGTAATATATCAGGGAGTGCATCTCACACCGCACGAGAGAGAGAAACCCCTAATGCAGATCCCACTCAAAAAAATATTCGGTTCATCGGTAGCCTCAACCCACAGGAACGACTAGAGGATTTAGTCTTAGCCAAGATAGGGGACTCGGAGCAGAAGCGGAAGATTCGCACTGATGCGGTGTACTGCGTGGAGTTACTGTTGAGTGCATCGCCCAGTTATTTCCGTCCCAGCTGCCCCACTCAAGCCGGTTACTATGAACCACAAAAGCTGGATGAATGGCTAGAAGCGACTCACCAGTGGTTAGCGGATGAATATGGCAATCGCATTGTCCGCGCCGAGTTACACCTGGATGAAGCCACACCCCATATTCACGCTTATTTTGTGCCTTTGGATGATGAGGGACAGCTACGGTGCAATCATTTCTTTGACGGACGGCAGAAAATTCATGAGTTTCAGGATTCGTACTACCAGACAATGCGGTTAATTGGGTTGGAGCGTGGGATTAGAGGAAGTAAAGCCCAGCACCAGGACATCAAAGACTTTTACCGCATTGTGGAGGAGGGGCGTGACTTAGAAGTTGATGAGCTAAGTGCAGCGCAATTGAAGGCCAAAGCTGCCGACCGAGACAGGGCGAATCAACGTAAACAGGAAATGGAAGCTACAGCCAAAGCTCTCTCAGTTGAGAATGACCAATTACGGCGGCGGATAGAGCAATTGGAGCGAGATAATCAATCAATAAAAAAACTTACCGAATGGTCAACTGATTTAGCTTTGGATGATGTTGCTTGGGAGTTGGGACTGTGGCGTAAAGGGAATGAATGGGTTGGAAGAAACCACATCATTAATATAGATGCCTCTCAATTTACTGACTTTGGCAATGGTTCTTCGTTAGGGGGTAACAGTGCTATTGATTTAGTCAAGCACGTTAATCAATGTAATCAAGCCCAAGCGATCGCATGGCTGGGGGAGAGATTTGGTGAAGCTGGGGCCCAACGTGCAGCGAGCGCTCATGCTCAAAAAGTTACGGCTCTTATTATCCAAACTCAACCAGTACCCCAATTCACTCCACCGATTGAGGATAAAAAACAGTGGCAGCAAGTAGAACATTACCTAACTCAGAAACGAGGCATACCTTCTGATTGCGTACAAATGTTACATAACCAGGGACTAGTTTATGCCGACTCAAAAGCAAATGTAGTTTTTGTGATGCGGGATCTCAACGGAAAAACCAAAGGAGCATTTTTAGAAGGGGCAGCTAATAATTTCTCTGGTTATGAGTTAGGTACAGTTCGCCGTGATAACTGGTTTTACTTTACTTTGGGGAAAAAGCCTAGCGAACAAACTAGTACTGTCGTACTGTCTGACTCTCCCATTGACACCATTTCAGTAGCCATGCTGGAATATCAGGTTAAAGGAATACCAGAAAACAGAACAGTTTACATGGCAGTAGATGACACTTCAAATTTACCTGTTGAAAGATTACGTAATGTTCCTTGTGTACAAGTAGCTTTTACTCAATCAACTGCGGCACAGGCTGTTAAAGAACTACTGCCACACTCGACTCAACTCAAGTGCGAAAGTCGGGATTGGAATACGCAGTTAATCAATTTCTCCCATCAATTGCAACAACGTTATTCACAACAAAAACACGAGGAATTAGAGCTATAGTTGCAAAAAAGTCAAGCTACTCTAGTACCGATTTTTTCAGTACTAAAGTAGCTAGTAAAGAGTTTTAGCTATCAATAATATTGGGGTGAAATTTAACTAAATCCCTAATGAATGATGAGTTAATTAAACAAATATTTGGATTAATTAAGCTTAACAATAAGCTGATTGCTGTCGAGTCTCCATTGCAAGAGAGGGTCAGGCTGCTCATCAATCTAGCCAGTGAATGCGAACAATACAATATTAACTGTTACCTGTGGACGCTGGAGGATGATGCGCTACAGCAGTTATCTACTAATGAGGAGGGATTAAGTTTACAAAGAGTTGACCAGTATCAGGCGATCGCCAAAAGCAGACGCGAACATTACTTTGAAATTCTGCGGTTTTGGAAAACCACTGATTTACAGGGCATTCTCATACTGGAGGGCATATTCCCCTGGCTGGGTGAAGTTACCACTGACCCCGATTTCTTTTTGACTTCCGAGTGGATTAAGTCAGCCCTCATTAACCTGAAGTTGTACAATTGCAATGCTAACAAGACAGCGATTCTCTTAGGGTCAAACGCCACTGTGTCATCTGACATTGCCCCCGAAGTTCCTACCATTGTGCAACAACTGCCAGCTATAGAGGAAATAAGCACTTACTTAGCTCAAGTATTACCTGATTACAGCCGCAGCGATATTCATGCGACAGCGAACGCCTCAGTAGGGATGTACTTGGCAGACATTGACTATGGAATCAGACAGGCAATCGCAAATCATGAAATTACACCGGATGAGTTAGTAGAAAGACTGTCCGCTTACAAAATCGAACTGTTTAAGCGGATTTATAATATCCAATTTCTACAACCCCCTAGCACTCCTATCGGTGGGCTGGAACTGATGCAGCAAGCGTTTAAAACTTATAAGCGCCTTCTATCCACATTAGCTAAAGCCTATAATCTGCGCTTACCCAAGGGGATTTTATTAATCGGCCCACCGGGAACAGGAAAATCTTACTCGGCTAAAGCAAGTTCTGCACAATTGGGGCTACCTCTGATTATCTTAGAGTGGGGTAGTTTCCGCAGTTACGGTAATTTGGCTGAGTACAAGCTAAAAAGCTTACTCGCACTGGTAGACCGAATCAATCATGTCATTCTCTATCTCGATGACTTTGATAAAGGATTCGCCGGGGATGATGATTTATCCAAACGCCTAGCTGGTATGCTTTTGACCTGGATGCAAGAACGTACTAGTGAGGTTTTAATTATCGCTTCGGCTAACAATATTCAATGGCTACCACCAGAGCTAACCAGAAGTGGACGCTTCGATGAAATTTTCAAGGTGGATCTCCCAAATTACGGCGAACGGCACGAAATATTCAAGATTCATCTAGCTAAATTCGATCCTCGTTTCCGTGACCGGGGCGATGGGTACAGCGAAGAAGAATGGAAAAGGTTACTCAAAGCCACGCAGCGATGTGTCGGTGCGGAGATTCAAGCCATTGTTGAACGTGCCGCCGTCTTTAGTTTCTGTCAAATGTTTGGTGATGATGTTGCACCAGCTAGCGAACTGCCATCACTTGAGATTACATTGTCGGCATTGTTGGCAGCAAGGCAGAGTATGAATCCTCTGGCCATCCGCGAAGCTGACCGAGTTGAAAGTATGCGTAACATTGCGGCTTTACATGGCCTTCCATCTAGCCCGATTGATTCATCTATATATAGTCTCGGCAATGTTGATATTTTTGGTGAAACATGAAAACTTTAAAAATTAATTCTGAAAAGGATTTATATGTTGCTGCTTTCAAGTTACTGAACATACTAGGCCCTGTTGCTGGAGTATTAATTATCATTGGCACTGTGGCGCTGGGTTACGTCCAAACTCGTCCCCAGGATTTACCAGTTACGCACCTTCTCACGAAAGGCAATCGCACATTTAAGCTCTCAGTCGCTTCTACACCAGAGCAATTAGAGAAAGGGCTGAAATTTCGCTCATCCTTAAATGGCGAACGCGGGATGTTATTCAACCTGGGAGGAGAAATTTACAACGTGCCTTTCTGGATGTACAAGGTAAATTTTCCATTAGACATCTTTTATCTTAAGGACAATGTGGTGACAACTGCGGTTTACAATGCCCAACCGTGTTACAAAACCCCTTGTCCCATCTACAAGGGGAAAGTTGCCTCCCAAGTGCTAGAGCTAGTAAAAGGCGCTGCCAATATCAAGGTTGGCGATCGGCTGAACATTCAACCGTTATCAGTTTTGCCTAAGAATAATATTGGTATTTATAGCGGCAATTATTTGAAAACCAAAAATAATCGCTAGTAATTGTATAACGTATTTTTTAAAAATCAAGAAACTATAGTACTGAAAAAAACAGTACCTAAATAGCTTCATGTGTTGAATCAAATATGGCAATCTATTTATGGGAAGAGTATGGACATATTGGGAATTTGATCACCCTTTAGGTAGCACGGTGCGGGTAATCTCTACCCCATTAGGGCTAGAGATATTTGCCGAAGATGTGTTTAACATCGTTGCAGCAGAACTGAATAACAAAAAGGTAGTACTGATGAATATTCACAGTCAAGAACGTTATGTAGTTATTGAAGAAGAGGTAGTAAAAGTAAAAACTTTAAATTTTACAGCCATCAATACCTTAAAGACGATTGTCAAAGCGGACTTGATTAATAAATTTGTGCATTGGGTACGAATTAAAATCCGACCGATATTTCAAAGACAGTATCTGTAAAACAATTAGTCAATATTAAAAAGAATCAAAGAAAATGACAATTTTACACATTGAACAAAACAACCAAAATATGAATAGCAGTTTGCCAGAAATAAGCACTAGTAACACAGAGCTAAATAAGCCATTATCTAGCGATACAACGGGAAAATCCCCTATTAATACAAAGCCTAAAAATTCGGCAAACACAGACAACAATGGGAATAACAACAATAAAAATAATCCACAACAACTAAGAAGATTAGTAATGGTGACAGGAGATAAAGGAGGTGTTGGTAAGTCAACCTTTGCCAGAGGTTTAGCGCAAATTTACATAGATAACACAGTAAAATTTGTCGGGTTAGACGCGGATAATTCTAATCCACACTTGATCAGATTTTATGAAACATCTGCAAACATTCAACGTTTAGATATATCTAACTCAGATAAATTAGACGAATTTGTAGATAATTTAAAAGAATTAGTGTATCCCAAACCAAAAGAATCGGGGGAGAATCAAGAGGAACAATCTTTGATACTACTAGAAACGCCATCACAATTTCTACCAACTCTAAAAATTTTAATAAAAGAGATGGGGTTTTTAGGCGTGGTAAATGATAAATGTCAAATGCGGGTAACTATAGTAGTAGTTATAAGTACAATAGTTGATTGTATAAATCAATTATTAGAACTTTATAGTTACTGTGGTGATAATGTTGATTATGTAATAGTAAAAAATTTGTTTTACGGAGAGGTAGAACAATTTAATTTTTATGATAACTCGCAAAAAATAAAAGAAATAGAGCAGCAAGTAAAAGCAAAAAGTCATACTTTCACAAGTATAACTATGCCAAAGTTAGCGAAAAAGTCTTACGATTATTTGGATGTTAAAAACATGACATTTAGACAAGGGATTGAACAAGATGAATATCCGTCTGTATTTGGGAGAATCCTAAGCTGGTTGAACAACTTCCAAGGGCAAATAAAGCCAATCAAAGATTTATTTGGCATAGAGAAGATTTTATCTGAATAGGAATAAGAATGTCAAAGAGAATAATTATAACTGTAGGAGATGCGCGGGTAGGTAAATCTACAGTTATCAAGCTATTGCTAGAAATGTTAGCCCAACAAGGAAAACGGATCAAGGTTTATAACCAAGAATTATTCCCTGTATTTAAAGCTTATGAGCAATTAGCAACCATCAAAAAGTTTGATTTATCAAATGACGATGCTGATGCAATAACAGATGACTTAAATCATCCTGAGTTAGATGTGATGATTGTTGATATGCCCGGACAAGATATTGAAAAAGTAATTCAATATATTGAGAGTGCTAGCTTATTTGAGGTTGTAGTAAAATTTGGTTGGAATTTAACATTTCTTCAACCTATTTCTCACAGGGAAGACTGTATATATTACTTAAATGCAATCATCCAGAACGCGACTAATAACGCTAACTACGTGGTGGTGAAAAATTACCATTTTGCGCCAGAGTTTAGAGAATATGAGGAGAAGATACGGAAAAAGCTGTTAATCATAGGAGGGACAGAAGTAGAATTAATGGCTCTACATCGAAATCATTATCAAGCTATGGAAAAGGCTGATAAACCATATTCACAAGTTTGCCAGGATCTCTCAATAATTTTATTTTGGAGAAGCTTCATTTTTCAGTGGATTAAAAACTTTCGTCATTCAGTAATGAATAACAATTTGGCTATTAAATATCTAGGGCTTGATTGATGACACTACAAGACACATTACAAGGTTATTCCCCATCAGAACAAAAACGCATAGTTGAAGGGGCATATCAACTAGGAATTACACCAGACGATCCAGTTTTTAGGGTGATGGCGACACTGGGCAGATATGAAGAAACGATCATAGACCTCCAGGCAAGAATGGAGGCAATGATAGAAGCGTGGGCAGCACTGATAGACCAAAAACTGGATAAGACAAGCAAACAAGCCGAGTCAATGCATTATACAGTTGTGTCAAATGCTGTACGTGATGAGATCAAAAAAATCAAGCCCACCGGCACAGGCATGAAAGTGCAGGCAGGCTGGGGATTGGGGACAGTATCTCTTGTGTGTGGATTAGTCGCGGCTGGCAGTACCTTGCTGGGTTCGCTGACCACATGGAATCTGGTGCAAAATATAGGAACGAATCAGTCAGTAGTAGTCTCACGTAACGAGATAAAGATTCTCCAATGGGCAAAATCCCAAGAGGGTAAACAGATGTATCAAATCATCTTAAAAAATCAAGCAGCAATTGAAGCTTGTCAAACACAGCAGAGTAAAACCCAAGGCTATTGTTTAATTCAAGTAGGTAAGTAGCTAACCTACCTGAAGGTAATCTTGTTCGATGTAGCCAAGTTTACTAGCTTCAATCAAAGCATTGACGCGATCGCTGACATCCAACTTCGCAAAAATCTTGTTAACATGCCCTTTGACAGTACTTTCAGTAATAAATAACTGCTCGGCAATCAGCTTATTAGAAAAACCGACTGCCATCAAAGAAACAATTTGGATTTCAGTATTAGTGAGATTATCTTGATAAGTCTTACCTTTGATTTTCTGTGGGTGACAAAAATTCCGTCGGCTGATATAAGGGTCAAAAAAACACTGATGGTCATAAAAAGTTGTTTTTATGGCTTCTAACAAAAGAGGAACATTGTTCTTTTTGAGAAGGTAAGAATCAGCGCCGGCATTTAAAGCTGATTGAACAGTGCTTTGAGAAGAATGGGAAGAAAGAACAACAACTTTAGTGTTGCTATTGAGTTTGACCTCTTTAATCACTTCTAGCCCAGATATGTCCGGTAAACCAATATCCACCAAAATCACATCGGGATTTAATTCCTTAACTAAATTAATCCCTTCAATACCAGTACGAGCAACGCCGACCATTTCCATGTCTGGTTGTTGATTGATAGCAGTAGTGATCCCCAACCTAATGAGTTCTTCATCCTCAATGAGCGTTAATCGAATCATAGATCACTTCGATTATAAGATGACTCAATATTTATAACATAGTTGTTGGTGTTAAGCCTTTTACTTTTTGTGTCTGTAATATAAAATATAAGTAATCAAAAATCTTTCCAGATGAATGAAAGAAACTTTAGTACTAAAGTTTGATTGGATAATTTTTTTTATAACTAAAATAAAAGTATTCTCAAATCTTGTAGACATAATTAGCACTTATTCATAAAAGTAGCCAAAATCACCATCTGTCGTTGGAAACACAGTTATGCAACAGGAAGTTTTAAGCATATTAGGTTTGTTACACGATGTTTCAAACAACTATCAAGGAGCATCGTTAGTTTTGAATCAGATAATTGATGGTGCTTATGGACAGTCTTTAGAAGAGATCAAACCGTTGCTGATCGCTTTACAACAAACCAATGAGCGAGGGGTGAGTTTGATTCAATCTGAAAGAACTGCTTTTTTTGAACTAAATCCAGCGACAGTGGAGCAGTTTGATATGTTAAGTTTTTTACAAAATAATTATTCTCGATTCAAACCAATAGCGCAGTATCATTCCTTGAATCTCCACTATGAAACTCAGTCATCGTACAAGCATGGAACACAAGTACGAGGTGATAGCATAAGTATTGACAGAATGCTGTGTAATCTTGTGACAAATGCTATTAAGTACACTCTTGCCGGAGATATCTTTTTAAGGCTGCTCAATCAAGGTGATGATTTAATTATTGAGATTGAAGATACCGGCTGTGGGATTGCCGCCGAACAAATTTCCAATATATTTATCCCATTATGGCGAGCGCCAAATAGCAATTTATTACATCAATCAGGGATGGGACTAGGACTGTACATCGCCTTATGTGTGGCTCATGCTCATGGTTTGAGGATAAGCGTAAACTCGGTAGTTAGACAAGGAACTAAATTCATCATTATATTTCCTTACAAAGATAACGGGGTTTATGGGGTTGATGGTAGGATGTTGCCCAAGTCACAGAGGTTACAAGATGCGTTACCTATATGATGTGAAACTTTGGGACAGAATCGAAACAGGAGTGGAATTTCTAATTTTTGTGGCTTTGATGATAGCGGCAATCATTAAACTGGGGCACAACGATTTTTTACAAGCATTGTTTTACATAGTATTAGCTGTCATCATCTCACCCTGGTCACAATTCGAGCGGGTGACTAAGCGATATGTCTTAGTAAGTGCGTACATTCTTGGGTTGTTTGTCGGGTATTTTAGTTAGTCTAACTCTGGGCCGTCAGAAGATGCCTCGTTTTGTTGTTGCTGTGGCGGTGGCTGTTGCTGTTGCACTCTTATATCGAAGTTGATCAGCTTTTGTGTTTCTTGTGGTGAAAGGTGATTGTGTATTACCTTATATTCTTCCTCTTCTTCTACTTTATAAGCACTAAAAGCCGATTGATTATCACTTTTGCGCCAAACAGTCAGACGCTGCATACCTTCTCTCATCAACAAATTTAATTGATAAGCCATGCCTTCATAGACTCGACCGCCAATAGTATCTTGTCCCTTTGTAACGATAATATTCATTAGTGCAGGAATGAGAGACTTTTTAGCAACCTCATCGTTTTTACTCTCAACCGATTTTGACTGTTGACTGTCAACAAAAGGCAGTTTGCGCCCTTTAGTTTCTAATATCTGCTGTAAGAATGTCTTTTTATTTTCATTGATTAAATCTTCAACTCTTGTTGAGTTATCTATATCAGGTGTTTCCTCGGATTTATTTAAACCAAATTTTTGAGCGTATTCTTGGTAGTATTTTTCCTTAAGGGATTGCCTGTAATCTTCAGTACTTTGAGCATTTCGGGACACAGATAAAGTATTTTTCACCTCACCAATAATATTTTCGCGCTGTGTGGGGTCTAGCGCAGAGATTGAGTGTATTGATTGTGAAAGTGGGTATTTCTCCATCATCAGCGCCAGTCTGTAAGCCATTTGGTTGTCAGAAAAGCCACTGTTGCGGTTGATGGTAGTGATGGTTTCGGCTACTGAGCTAGATTGCATAAGTATTACAAAAGAAGAATTCAGGAGTCAGGAGCCAGAATTCAGAATTGAATTCTGAATCGATTTAGTGGATAGCGCCGGTGGCAAGCGAGTCCGCGTACCCCCAATACTGTTCGGTTAAGGCAAGAGACGCGATAAATCGCCGTCTCTACGAAAGACTGATTATTGTAAAGACGGCGATTCATCGCGTCTTTGTGATGATTTATCGCATCTTTGCAATCTAGAATTTTCATCAAAAAACCTTAACCGAACCGTATTGCGCGTACCCCTACGGGGATCTTGCTACGCTTTTAGCGTCTGTCTGCGACACGCTGCGCGAACGTAGAGAGCGTCTGAATCATGGTCTAAAGCCCCCGACAAGTCTTGGAGACGCTGCGCGAACAGACATGGGGTATTCTGACTCCTGAATTCTGATTTCTGACTCCTTTTCATAATTCTAATTCCTCTGAATTAGTAGTAGGTTGTTGCGGAGTGTGAGATTTTTGGGAATGTACTTCAACCTTGGGCGTATAGGTATTGTTAATAACCTGGCTACGAGTCTTGAGCAAATCCTGAATCACATCACTCAAAGGAGGAAGAGAAATATCAGTTTGCCCTTTGTTGTGCTGCTCGAATTGACTTTGAAGTAGAATTTTTTGGTAAAGTTCACGTTGCTCCCCAATAGTCAGCTTGCCAGTTTGCTGAATTTTAGATTGAAATTCTAAATGTCCTTGTGCTACAGTCTCATGACTTGAACCATCTTTTTCTAACTGCTCCCAATATTGTTTTAAAACTGGATGTAGTGGTAGCACAGCGTTGTCTTGTTTTGGAGAATTAAAGCTTGCTTCTTGTGGGTGTGATTGTGTCTTGCGATCTGGTACGTTGGGCGTAGATTGAGTAGATTGGTGTGACTGATCATCATCTAAATTACGGGTAATTTCGGGATGAACGGGCAAGTCGATGTCACGGGTATCTGTCGGGTTGCCTAACATTGCTTTGTAATTAATATGCAGCTTTTGAGCCAATAGTCTTAACTTCTCCAAATCAGCTTCAGTGATAGCCATCGCTTGGACTTGATGAGTCATACCAGTGTCAGTTTTCTCAAACTGAAAGCGAACAGCTTCCCGATTTGTACCATTGTGTTCAGTTTTGAGTAATTGCAGAGTAGATGTATTGTCACTGGTTTGCCGAAAAATAATCCGGTAATTGCCCAAGGTTAAGTCGTCTTTCTCGAAGCTAGTAATACTTTGTGTGAGTATTTTTAATACCTCGTTTTCTTTGAAACTTTCTAAAATATTGTGTGTGCCTTTAGGAGAGACTGAACCAACGACAGAAGCTATTTTGCGAGGGTCTTCATCAACAGAGGGCAATTCTTTACCAGCTTTCAGGTAGTCAGCCACTAACAAAAACTCCTGCCTTTCAATAGGCAGAATGTTAATTTGTTTTTCTCCCCAAATTTTTGGCTCAGACTCTATTTCTGTGTAAGAAAGTTTAATATTGCCTACGTGTCCCCATTTATCAGCTTGAAAAGTCATTAACTCTACATCATCATGACGACGATAGATACTGTATTTATCAGCACCATGATTTTTGATTACAAAAGCATCAGCATGGTAGATTTTGCCACTGGTCTGCTGTTGTTCATCTTTAGCCTCAACACCATATTTTTTTAACAAAGTATAAGCAGCAAAAGCTATTTGTTTATTCTCGCTAGCTTCTAGGCGCTTTCTAAAAAAATTAGGCTCATAAACTGTAACATTTTCTTTTTTAGCCCAAGAAGAACTAGTTACAAGAGTTTCAGTTGGTTGGGCTGGCTCCGGGGCAACATCTATATGGATAATGTCTGAATCAATAACTTTTATATCTATAATCTGTGAACCAGGGTCAATAGGTGATTTAGCACGACTTTTTTTAAATACACCAATGTTTGGTTCTAATTCGGGATCATCTATCACAGTAGAGCCTCCTTTTTGTTGATCAATTTTTTTGACTGTGCCATCCTTGAGCTTGATAGTAAAACGTAAATTATCAAGTTGATTTTGATGCCACTCCTCTAGAGATATAGCCCCGGCAGATAACTTTTCAAAAGCTTCTTTTCCTTGTGAAACTATAAAATCATCTACACCTTTATCCGGCCCTGGCAGCGTTACTACTTTAACGACAGCACCAAATTCTTGTAATAAGCTTCCTGTTTTCCAAATATCTCTTTGGATATTGAGCTTAGTTTCAGGCTTCGTTTCATAATCAAAGCAGATTTTGATTTCTCTACCAGAAGTTGCGAAAACAGCTAACTCATCAGCCAGATAGGAATCACCAATTTTCTTGCCCCACTCGTTTTTAGGTGAGCGATAGCCGGAGGAAATTCCCGGTAGTCCGATGGCTGCGTGACCTTGGCTTAACAGACTAGCCGCCTTCTTCGCCCCCTCTGTAATGACGAGTGGAATATTGTGTTTATATACACAATACCAAAAACCATTCAAGCGATCGCTATCGCTGGGGTTTACTCCAGCTTTTGAGTAAATATTTTGGGCAATTTCCCCTGGAACATCTAGTAAGAAAATACTCAAATCAACTGATGGTGGATGCTCATATTTAATGAACTTGCCTTCAACCGCAACATTGAACCCATCTTTTTTCACGGTTTTGGGTCTGGGGCGGTTTGGCTTATAACATCCCCATTCTTTAATTTGAGGTTGCTCACCAGGGGTAAGATTTGCAAATGTGCGCGGGTCTACCCCTGAATTACACCACCAGCCACCTGCATCTAGATGGGAATAGAGTTCTAAAAGCCTAATAGAAAGGCTACCTGTATTTGTACGTGAGAGTTTGTCGCTGATCATCAGCCGTTCCCAAGCTTCATGTTCGCCACCGACATAGCTAAAGTGAAGACTAGAGAAGTTGAGATGTGCAATTTCTGGTGCGATCGCGCTGCCTACTACGAGTTCGTGCCAATGTTGCGGATCAATATGTTCTGGGTGATGAGGGATATGTTGAGTATTTTGTGGCTCAAGTTTTTTACTACTTATGCCATTGTTGGCGCTTTCAACTGTAAAAAAAACATTTCTATGGATGGAAGCATTTAAACCTAGATTATCTTGGTCTTGAATAGGTAGATATTCCTGGGTGTTCTGCCACATCTGTATAGTTAAAAACTCAACAGATGTGGCAGAAGGCGGAAGAATTAAGGGGGAATTGGGGTTAGGTAAAACTGGAGGTAAATCAGGCTCAGGAGGAAATTTAGACGGTGTTATATCATTACTGCCGGGAAGAAGTTTAGGCAATAAATATGCCATTATCTCTTCTACTTGTTCTATTGACTCATCTGTTACACCTTCAAAGTTACCTTTAGACCATTTCCAGCCACCATCCTCATCAGGAGTAAGAAAATAAGTTTCTTCCCCTATTTCAATTCGACATTTTAAATCAATAGCTGATTCTATTGATTTGTAAATAAACTCTCCTAAATGATAAATAAAAGCTCTAATAAAATGCTGACTAGCTCTAGCGTAGGCAGAAGTGAGTTGCAAATGTCGTTCATCAAACATATTTTTTGTTAGTTATTTATATACTGTGCGTTGTGATGTACTCTTACTTAAGGACAACAGTTGCAGCGGATCTGTAAATATTTATTATTAGCAGGGTTTTCTAAGATCCGAGAACAAGATTGACGTAAAACCTCATATTGTTGCCACTTAGCCCCCAAGTATTTGATATCAATGAGCTTACCTTGGGGAGTAACCCGATTAAAAATAATATGAATGTAAACGTTACTTGCATTAATATCAAAAAAACAAATGTACTGCAAATCATCCCAGCCAATACCATGAATATATTTATTAACAATTTGAATACATAATTGTTGATTTAGGTTAATATAAATATTTTTCAAACTGATAACAATATATATTCCCAAACTCTTAAGTCTTGGTCTAGTTCCAGACAAGGTATTAAAATTGTCAATGATTTGAGTCGGAGGAATATTAATGTCAATGAAACTACCATTAGCGAGAATATACTGTTGAGATAAAGTTTTAATTAAGTCAAAATTATCAATCTTCAATTCTTCAATAGTCATTTTCATAATATTAAAACCCGATATCAGAAGGAACTTGGTCTTGATTAACCATACTGCCAACATTTTTTGATGTCAGGCCGGAATTATTAGAAACAGCTTGAGGAGTTTGGGGAATGGGAAAGCGTAACTCAACTTGCCTAACTCGTAAAGCTAAATCCTGCCCAGAGGGAAATTTTTGCGTACTTCTCCTAGCTAGTAAACTAACAATTATCGCCCATTTAAGTTGATTGTATTTCTCAATATTTTTCAGAGTCTGAGAAATTTTAATAGTTTTCAAAAGTGGAACTGAACCTTCCTTTTTGTTAGCATAAGTAGGGTTAATGAAAACGCATTTACCAGCAATTAACTTCAGAAATTGAGCCGATTCAAAAAGCTTTCTAGTTTTTTCTTGCTCACTAATACTAGTGCTATTATTTTTACCCCCAGTAGAACGGCTTTTTTGCTTGTACTTAATCTCTTCATCACCTAAGAAGTTGGAGAATAATTGCGCCGACTCGTTCTCACCAGGATTAAATATAAACTTAGTGCTGCAAGCGCCAAGGATAGCCTTAGCGATATCTTTACCGTAGTTCTTCTCAAGCTGCCCCATATTTTGAAAGCCGATAATACCGCAAAAGCCCTCAGAACGAGATTCATTCAGCCATCTATATAAATCAGGTAAGTAAATTGAAGGTAATTCGTCCAATGCAACGATTAATGGATCAAGTCGCTTTTTGGCAATGTTACGGGCGATGGTCATGTGTAAAATGCTGGTCATGAGAGGCCCTACTGCATCTCGGCGTTCTCTGTCTAACCCGAAAATAATCATCTGCTTTCCTTTAATTTCCAAAGGTAAAGTCGTCTTTCCAATGAAGCAGCCTAGTGTGTTTTTGGCCATGAATCGCGTAAACATAATACTGGCGGTAGCAACAATGCCTGCAACAGTCTTTTCAGATGCAGCAGAACTGAACAGTTGCCCAAAAGCAATTTTTACCCAAGGATTGAGAGAAGCAGCCATCAGGCGTTTGACCATAAGTTCGCTAGAAAGTATCGCGGCGCAAGTCATAACATCTGCGAATTGACCGAACTCTTTAGCTAACATTAGAATTGCCTGAGTCAGCTGATCCCCCGATGGGCCAAAGAACCCATCTTCAGTTGAATTACCCAGAAGTCGAAAATTCTTATTGATGACGGTTGAAATTTGTCGGGATGATTCGGCATCACTACTATCCCGGAGAAAATCTAAAGGATTGCAGACTTCAGATTCAGGAAATCCCGGTGCAAAGATGTGGACATTATAGCCCTTGTATTTGGCGTAGGCAGCAACTTTCGCTTGAGAAGGGTACTTAAAGTCATAAACTATACATGGAAAACCCTGATCAATAGCCGAGTAAATCATCGGGTTAATGGCGCTGAATGTTTTTCCACTACCGGGAGCGCCGATAACTGCTGTACCTCTTTGCACATCAGGGATATAGAAAGTAGTGTCACCACCTTTTCCCTGATGCTTACCAATGTAAAGTGCCGCACTATCACATTGGGGATTGACGATTTGCAAGATGGCTTTTTTCTGAGCAGTTGCAGTTTCTTTAGCTCCACCCCAATAAGAGGTAGCAATTTTCTTCTTGTTACCATCGCCAAAAAATACCCTCATCAAAATATAAGCACCAAGTAAAGACAAAACTGTTAGCCTATTGGGGGTAAATAAATGATGAGTGTATTTGCCAATTGCGTCATTATGATTTTGTAATTGCTCAAATCGAAATCCTTGAGGATTAGCGCTATTTACTTTGAAAGATTTGCTCATTTTAAGGTAGAGAATTAGGTTGACCAAGCCCCAAAGGGGCAGGGTGTAGGGTGTGGGGTATAGGGGAAGAATTAGCCTCAATAACCAGTGGGTCACTTGCCTCCACCAATACCATCTTCCCTACACCCAACACCCTACCCCCAACACCCTATTCTGGTTGACCAAGAACGATGGGGTCTTTCTCTTGGTACTCAATAAAAGGTACAGGCCCTATGAAGTATGGACTGCAAGTGCGACCAATGAAAGGGATGGTTTTACAAATACGGAAGAACATAGTAGTCTCCACCTTTCCACTGCCTTCATAAATATTCCAAACAACTTGCTTAAAGCTGGAGCCAAAGGGGTTTCGACCAGTAGGCTCTTTACCATCATTAAGAGCTTTTAAAATGCCAAATCCACCATTAACCTTTTGGAATTTCCCAGATATCCACTGTGTTCCAGTAGTCTTACCAATGCCTGACATTTCCGTATGAGCGCAATTATTTTGTAGACAGGGAACATTAAAGCCATCTTGGTAGCTACCAGATATGGAACGGGTACGGTTAGCTTCAATATCTCCCAATGGCAGATCAACTTTGGCAACAAATGAAAGGTCAAGTGTTCGTAGTCCTGGCAAATTATCCCATGTCAAAGTTGATAGTCCAGGTACTCCGTTAATTTTGGAGTCTTGCCAATTCTCAAATCTATTAATAGATGTGTTTTGAATGTCGAAAATAGATGTTAGTGAGTAATTTTTTAAATTTATTACTCTTCCTAATGGAACGTCACGTAAACGAGAATTCTGGCTGGCGTTACCTATTGTGCCCACAGTAATTCCAAATCTTCTCAAAAAATCGCTCACAGGTTTAACACTTGTAACATTCCTATTACCTAAACCAGGAATCGCTTCGGTTAAAGATGGTAAAGTTTGCCATCTTGTTAATTGAAAATCATCTAATGTTAACCCACTTAAATTGATTCCTTGTACTGAAGCTATGGTTGAGAGATTTAAATTTTCTATTGCTAATTGAGGTGTTTCAAAATCCCCTAGTTCCATAAACTCGCTAATGCTTTGTCCTGCCGTCCAGGTTCTGCTTTCTGTACCACCTCTTGAACCAGGATAGGTCACACTGCCACTAAGAGAAATAATCATGTCGCTGAATTTCAAACGCGACCAATCAGGAGTCAACCCATTAGGGGAATTGATAACGGGTACTTGTGCTGAAGCCTTGGGCAGCAAAAAGCCTACAAAAGAATTCAATAGCCCATATCTTATGAAACTATGAATCAATAAGCTACCTACTAAACCCAAAAAAATGAAGTAACGTAAGGCGTTTTTATTGGGTCGTAAAGATGATTTCATAAGCCATTACCTTGCGTTAAATTATCAGAACTCTTACTCAAAGCAATTAATTTGTTAACTAACTCTTGAGAGATAGAAGCCTTATTAGCAGCAGTAGAAATGTCATCACCTGCTTGTAAATAACCGATTAACTTTTGCAAGCGCTGGTGTAGTTCATCTTGCTGATTTATCCATGCACTTTTAATAGCGACAACAATACCGCCTCGAATTTGGTTAATTGTTTGCTGTGTTTTAACTAATGATTGCAATTGAGGTTTTGGGGTTGTTTGTTCTCGTGCCACATCAGCCTTGATCGCCACTTGACTATATTTAGGAGTGCCATTACTTGTTGCTAGTCGAAAACTGTAAGTCTTGCGTTCACCAGAGGATGACTGCGTAACTACTGTTAACAAAGTGGTAGATGTTTGCGGTATTCCGGGAATGTTTACTCTCAATATCCGCCGCAGATGAATCAGCCCTGCACCGGGATTAGAGCAATTCTCCTCCAGTCCCTCTAAGCAACCATCTGTGTCAAGCAGAATTTGCGATGGGTCGTCTAAGCAAACTTTTTTGATAGTTTCGCCAAGCTCGTAAAATGAAATTGCTACACCGTGACCATTCCAAACGTTGATAGTTTGTAAAATTGCACCTTGGCCACTAGCTTGAGTTTGTTTGATGGTGCGAACGACTGGTGCGGCAATTGTGGATAGTGGTACACAAGCAAATGCGAGAGCCAATGGTATACCAATCAAAAACTTTTTCATGGCAACTCCAAAGAACGATTTACATTAAAAGTGACTTTGGTTCCCTGTGGAATAAACCAAGTATTAGGGCGAGAAGTAATTTCTTGAGTATTACGTTGATTACGTTGGCTGATGTTTTGGCTAACTTGACCAAAAAAACCTGACATTAACGCACCTGTGAGATTGCGCTGATTGCCAGTACTACGTTTGCGAATCCTACCTGTGAATTCATCAGAAATTTCTTCTTCACTATCCGGTTGGTTCATAATCTCCCCAACCTTCCCTAATGCAGACACAGCACCGCCAAACAAGTCACTACGGGCAATCTCGCCACCCCTGTCCTGAAATCTTCGAGCTATTAGGGGTCTACCACCTTCCCCTGTCACGGAAATCGCACCCGCAGAAATCGGATATTCTGTATTATCTTTGATGATCCCCCGAACAGAAGCGACAGCGTAACTGCCGCCATCAACTGAAGCTAACTCGACTGTCAATAAAGTACCCGAAGGGATTGCCACTTGCCCATAGTTATCGCGTAAATCCTCTTGCAGTCTAGCAATAGACTTAGTGTTATTAGAGGTTAGTGTTTGTGTCTGTGTCTGCCCTGAATTATTAACTGTGGTTTGAACTAATGGGGTAACAATCACACCACTAGCAAAAGTGCCAACTGTCAAATAACGAGTTTGCTTACCTTGGAGAATTTGGCTTTCTTGAGGTAAATAATTGTTAGCTAAAGTAATCTTGTTAACTTTAGAAGTCGCTTGCCACCTGGGGCGGATCTTTTCAATCGACTCGCTTGAGTTTTGCGGCGTGGTTTGGTCAAAATTATTTGTATCTGTTTCTTCATTTTGTTCATTCGGTTGATTTTGAATTGCTTGAGCTTGAGCAAGATATGGATCTAATGAAGATTGTTTACTGGTGCTAGTTTCGGTGTAGGCGATTTTGCCATAAGAACCGATGCTACGAAGTTTGTTCAATTGCTCAAGGGGATCTTGGGGCGTGAGTGTCCGCGCTCTTATAGAGGGTCTTGGAGAAAAACTCGTGCGTGTTGGTGGCGGAGTGTAGGTTCTAATCGCTTGTGGTGCAGTCTGAGTTACGCGACGTGGTTGTGTATTTTGAACAGTCCGTGGCGCAGGTTGTGGAGATAGTGGGCTAGATGGCACGACCTTTTGGTTTACTGAAACTGGTACTGGCGCTGGTTGGTCAAATTTATTTTTGTTAATGCGACCTAACTCATCTTCTTGATCCGACAGAGCTAGTTTTGCACGCGCATCACCGTCTCCCTCATCACTTTCTTGGGCTTGTTCAGTGGTGGGTATTTCCTGCGTTTTCAGAGCAATCTTTGGTGCTGGTGCGGGATTGAAAACACCATTGAGCATCAAAAATATTGCTAAAAATCCAACTCCAAAAGGGACAGCAATTATTGCTAGTCTTGACCAAGGAGAAGTGACAATTGTGTGCTTAGTCGCTACTAATAAACTTTCCGGTTCTGGTGCTTTTTTACCATTAGTTTTATTAGCATCATCTAGATTCAGCAAATCCTCTAAAGTCGATACAGACCCATTTTTATTATTCTCTTTACTCATTTTCTTTTGCCCAAATCTAAATCGACAATTTCGGTAATTTCTAATCCGGCTCTCCGGGTGGCATAGATTTTCTTAGCTAATTCGCTAGTATTAGCTGGGATATACTCTGGATTAGAAATTGATGAAAGTGTAATGGTTTTATTAAAAGTAATCCCTTTGCCGGAATTATCACTACGTTCAAAAGTTACCAGCGTTCCAATAAAATCTATTTCCCATTTTCCATCTCTGAGTTGCCGTGGCTGTGAAATAAATCTAGGGATTAAAGATACTTGCGTATCACCATTGAATATGCCCGTGGGAGTAATTGAGGCTAATTTTTTCAGAAATGCGGCTCTAAATCCTCCATTTTCACTCAAAGCAAAGGCAGCATCATAAGCTTTACTTGTGACTCGACTATTAGATTTATTATTAATCTTGCCTACTTCTACCCCAGTATCTTGTTTAGTAATAGGTTCGCCTTTTTCATTGAAAACTTGTACTATCCCATCCCAATTAAACATCTTAATGAAGGTATCAGAAATAAACTTTCTAATCACTTCATCAGAGCGTTCCCCAGGGTCTACTGCCCTAGCGGAAATCGTCTCACCTGATGATAATTGTACCAGGGCTAATTGCTTTTGATTTAGTATGCTGATTGCCCCATAATTGAGAAATTGTAATAAGAGGGAAAATCCCGCCATTGAAAACCCAACTAAAGAGATTATTCCTACTCTAGTTGTCACGTATTTGTTGTAACTAAGTAGTTGTAATGGTTCTCTGGGTTGAGTTTTACTTTTTTGATTCAGCATAGGTTTTATTTAGCTAATTTTCCGACTAAACTACCACCTTTAGTAGCAACACCTTTAGCAACCTCAATGGCAATTGAACTATAAGTTTCAGCAGCTTTATTAATTTGAACTAAAACAGAAATGCCACCACCAGCCGCTAAACCTGTAGCTAAGAATGGCGCAATTATACCAATTGTAAATAGGAAGAACATTGGCTGATAAGATTTAGAATCAGCGACTAATTGCCCAGCGAAGCCAACAATGATATTGAAGCAGAGCTTGCCAAAACCTATACTGAAATATCCGACTAACCAACTGTAGATTGATTTAGCTCCGTAAGGTAGCAGAGAACCACCAACAGCTACAGGCCCCAGCAGTGCTGTTACGAGCATAGTCAGTTCAATTCCCCATTGATAAGCCCCATTCATCCCGACTAGAATGATAGTAATTACGTCTGTTATCGCCGACCCGACAAAGGCATTAATGGGAGACATAATTACATCTGTAACTGTAGCTTTTCCTTGAGCTACGTCCTTGTAAGAATCGATAGCGCCATCAATCGCATCGATAAACCAAGAAAATACCCCATTATTTTTATTAAATTTATCGGGATATGTCTTCGTTAAATCTTCCTTCGCTTTTGTTAAACAGTTTATCTGCTCTTGTTGACTTAAGGATGAATTTTTGCACTTACTAACAGCTAGTCCGATAGCGCTACGTGCAGCTTCAGTGCCTAATGCACTTTCGTATGCTTTCTTGAGATCAATTCCTGCCGCCGCCTTACTAAGAACTATATTGTTTACATTATTAATATAGTTCCTAATTCCTAATGTTGAATTACCTAAAACTTTTCCGTTATTAGATAGCAAAACAATTACTATTAACGGCCAAATAAAATCTGTATAAGCTCTTTGTTCTTCCCCCGCCATCATTTTTTTTGTCCATTCAACGACAAAGAAAGTTAGTGTTGCTATAGCGAATAAAGCACCAACGTCACAAACTGCCCAGTATACGCCTCCATCAAGAGTATTAACCCACAATTCGTCAAATCCTTTCGCTACTGAAGCTGAATTTTCTTTTGCTAAATCAGCTAAATCGCCACCATCTAGTTTGGCTAGTAAATAGTACATAGTTAATATCCTTTTTTGACCAATATTTATCAACCACTCGTACAGAATTAATGCTCAATTCTGACGCTTTGGCGGAGCAACTCCTGCTCCGCTCCTGAGTTCTGAATTCTTCTTCTTGAAGAAGGCAGAAGGAACTTTTTCGTTGGGGATTCAGACCCCAACCAATTGTAATCACCGTATAGACGGTGGGGTTTTATACCGCAAGTTCGCCTTCTCTTCTCCTTCGGAGACGCTAGCGCGAACGAGACGCTGCACGAACGGTCACAGGCAGAGGAAGGAGGCAGTATTCCCTTCTGCCTTCTGCCAACTGAGCCTCCTGCCCTCTGCCTTTCTTGATAAACCTTTAGTCGTTAGCAGATGTCGCATTTAACCGTGCATTAAGTACGACTTCATGTACTAGAGACAATCTGCCATCTTCTTCGGAGTTCTCCTTTTGCCTTTGGGAATCAAGATGCTCCGCTACTTGCGTTAGCATCAAGTTAGAGTAAGCATTGTCCTGTCGGGCTAATAAAGAATCAGTACGCTGCTGTGCCAACATTGACACAATTAAGCCGTTCTGAGACGCGATCGCTTTGAGAACGTTTTGAGAGGCATCCATGTTCTGAGCTTCATCAGAAATATCTTTTGCAAGTTGAGCGATTTGTGCAGTAGTATCAATTTTCTCTTGAGTTTGCTGCTGTCCTTTTTTTCCAATCACGCTGGCAATCGAACCAAGCGTCAGTTCACGCTCTAGCTTCTGTGCTTTTTCTTGGGCGACAGGATAAGAATAATCATCCTTAAGCGTATTTTTCAATTGTTCAGCCGAAGCAATTGGGTCAGGCGCACCCAATTGTCCAATAGAACTATCAATTGCCGCATTAGCATTTTCTTTGATGTCACCCCAAGCACTGTTAATCTCACCCTTGGCCCATGCTTGAATTTCCGAAACTTCTCCTTGAAGATCCAATACGATAGAACTAAAAAAATCGTTGATGCTGATGCCATAGCTAGGTGCAGCAATAAAGAAACTGCCAACTGTAGCAGAAAGTATTACCCCAATTGTCCGCTTTTTCATTTAAACTACCTGTCTTGTATGTGATTTTGAAACTAAATTCTTCGCTAATTCTGATAACTCTTCCCCCCGAATCATTCTGATATAATCCTCACTAAATTTGACTAATCCAAGTAGAGGATTATCTTGATAGTGCTTGAGAAACAAACTGCGTAATTCTTGTTCGTTTGGATTATTAGCAACTGAGGCTAATAAACAGTAGGCAGGATAATAGCGACAGAATGTGAGTTTGCCGTTATCATCAAGCAACCATTGTGAGTAAATCCCCGACTTTTTTGGATAAAAAGCTTCTGTACTGTTGACCCTGATGATTTCAATAGGATATTTAAAGCGAACAATAAACGGGTCAACGGCTGATGATTGAATCCTGCCTACTAAACGTGTAGTGATATTGGCAAATATCTTCTGTGCAGATGCGCTCTGATATATAGTCTCTGGTTCTTGGGCAGAGATGATGACGCGGATACCAGACTTCGCACCATTGGCACACAATCGCCCAATTAACTCAGCTATCGCATCAAATTGGAATAAGATTGGCGCTTCATCAAGGAAGAAGATCGAAGCTTTTGATGATAATGCACGACGTAATGCCGCAGAGTATGCACTAAGAGCGAGTATGGCAGCATCAGCTTCACTCGATAAATTACGTAAAGCGAATACTAACAATTTGGCATTAGTTCTAAAACTGGATGGGCGTGAGATTGATTGTCCTACTCTGGTACTCAACCAATAATTTATTCTCAGCCTGATTTGCTCTAAGGCTTCGGAAATCTCTTGACTCTTACTAGCAATAGAATCTAATTGTATGAAAGCTGGAGAACAAAAATTATAAAAATCTTTGAGTGTCGGAGTCTCGTTCCATTCTTTAGTCCCAAATCCATTTTGTATTGCTGACTTGTAGCGTGATTTAATTTCATCATCATTAAAAAATGTTTTTAAAGCTAAAGCAATGATTGACTCAATATTGGTGGTAATCGTTGGGCTGACACCAATCATGCTCGTCCCCATCACCATTGTCATCAGCACTGATTTGAGAAATTCCTTAAAATCGTTCAATCGCTCATTTCTCAGTTCTGCATCCAGAGAGCGTAAATCAGGAAGTTCAAAAAGATTGTTTGATTCTTTGGAGATGTCAAAGTATGCGCCATTTTCACCCAGCAGATTTGTGTAGTCGGTGAATGTAGAAGTACCATCTGGCTTGGGATAGTCTAGTGCCACTACCGGAATATCTTGTGCTAGCGCTGGGGTAAGAATACCTGCCACCAGCACAGATTTACCTGAACGAGTTGCGCCGAAGACTGCCAAATTCTTGTGGTTTTGGTACAAGTCTAAATGTACTGGTGTGCCGCCTTCTTCTGCAATTAACTCAAAGCCAGTGCGATCGCCTGTAGCAGTCCTAATCAATGGCATCAGCCCTGGTGCTTCCGAACTAAAATATGGCAGTCGGCGGTTAAAAGGCTTGGTTAACAACGGCTCCCAAACAAATGGGCAACACTGCAACCATAGCTTCCAGGCGTATTCAATCTCCCGGTCAACTACCGCCGGACGCAAGAAATAGCTGGCAAGATATCGGCAAGCTTCGTCTAATTCCCGTGGGGTTGGGCGGTGGACGAGAAAAGCAACTGCGGTATGCACTACTACACTACCTTTATATATTGTCTTCTGCGCCTCTACCGCTTCTTCAATATTCATGCCTGACTTGACATCAATATTTCCTTTCTCTGTAGATAAAGAAGTGCTGGTAATTGATTGCTTGGTAATGCGTTGAAGATTTGTTTTAGAGATAGTTTGATTTGCCTTTGTTACCTGACAAATAACCTCGGTATCATAAATACTATCTCTAGAGATTAATTCCCATAGATATCGCAGTTGGGCTTGTTCGTCATACCACCCCCCTGGCTTTTGGCTGAAGTTGAGCGCCCCAATATATTTATTTTGTAGTTTTATCCATTTTCTATCGAAAAATGGCACAGACTCCTCATTCTCTAACATCTGGTGGCGGATGTGAAAATCGCTCGTCTGAGTTTCTACTATTCCATCTATTGGGTCAATTTTTAATGGATTAGGGATTGCCGGAGGAGTAGAGCAATTAAGCTGTTGCCAAATTGTTGACCAAATTTCTTCAGCACTTAAAACCCTAATCCCCAACTTCATCTTGTTGCCCAGGATAGCTGACCACTGTAAAAATCCATCGTTAAATGAATTTTGCAGAATATTTTCAATTCTAGTATTGTTATGGGCGTGAATTTCACCTGTAAAGCGAAACCAGCCCTTTTCTAATTTTCTAATCAGAGATTCTATAAAATCCTTAGACCGTTCATCGTCATCAATAACAGTGTAAGTACACCATAGTCTCAAAAACTTATTCTTCCTAGCTCCACTTTCCGTTAGTTTTTTAGTCCTTAATCTTTCACTACGTATTAACAATTTTAATTGGTCAATCTGACAATTACTCTCTAGCTTGGACAGTTCTTCTTGTCGGTGATAATCAGACGTAAAAGAACCTAAATGTATTGTTAAGTTTTCCCCTTCGGGAATTTCTTTTAGCCCCGCTTCTATCCCCTCAAAGATAGGCAGCATTTGCGATGATTCTAAATTCGGATGAATCCCTAAACAATCAAAGCAGAATTTAATTTGAATATTTTCACCTTTTTTAAGAATTAATGCGCCTACCCCCTGCCTACCTCCTAAGTTGAGGTCGCAAATACCCGCTAAATGGATAATATCTTCAAAGGGAGTGAGCATTTTCACAACACTAATCTGCTCTTTTTCTAATGCGACTTTACCTAACTTATCTTTAACTTTCTTAGAAGAATTTGGCATAAATTTACCAATCACTGAAATTTAATTATCTTCAAAATTGCGAATTGCGAATTGCGAATTGCGAATTGGTTTATGTCTCATATATCCCCTACTAATTCGAGGGACGCTGACGAATTTACCGAAAAAGTCTTTATTTGTAGAAATTGTCCACCATGTTGCCCATCCCCAAGCAATACTTAAGCTAGTACCTAACCAACTTGTTTTCAGTAGATAATTAAAGATAAATACATTTACTACTGCTATTAATGTCCAGGCAAATATTTGATCGGCAGGGAATGGCCCTAGTCTTGGTCTTTCTCCTAAAATCCGATTTACTGTCCGAAAATCATGTTTATTTGACATATTTACTGAATTTAATCAAGAGTTATCAGCTATTAATTCAAATACGTATTTATCAATAACTGATAACTTAAAAAGCTTTCTTACTAAACCTGAACAATCAAACCAGTAATTAAATCTCCAACAAAAACTGCCATAACTATGATTAATGGAGTTCTTGCTAGCGTCTGCCAGTCTTCATCATTCCGGGCAGATTGAATAATCCGAACTAGACTGATCCCAACATATAATAGGAATAAAGCTCTTAATACATTGAAAAAAAGCGCGATAACTGCTGCTGTTTGTCCATTGCCGGCATTACCAAAAGTGGTGGTCATCCAAGTTTGAGCATTATTGAAGAACTGAGCATTAGCTGGAGCCGCCGCAAAATCAATTAGGCAAATTACTGCTAACAGCGCAAATAACACTGCATAGAGATTAATTCCATACTTCCTTTGTAGTTTATCGAAGTTAGTAAATAATGCTTGTGACTGTTTCGGCAAGGCAATTACGACGGCAGACGCAATCATAAATCCACCCATCAATATATTGTGGACAGACATCTCTGCTATCATCAACACACCAGTCACACCCATCAGTGTGAGTGTGCCTTTTTTCGCCCTGTCATTCTTCTCCTCAGGTAAAAGTGTTCCTGTTGCTGAAGCAGCAAAATCTGGGTATCCGTAGTCAGTACGCATCTGCTTTCGTTCTCCTGAACGATATCTTGAGGGATAGGCACATTCTTGAATAAGTCAACCCCAAAATCCACGTACTCTGGTACGGAAAAAAACAGAACTGTAGTACTGTATAAACATTTCTAACAGCAATAATCTACGTAGATAAAAATCTCTTTCTTGTATTATCAGTCTTTGTGCTTGATATACTCACATCCTTAATCATTAATTAGTATAAATCTTTGTGCAACATCTTCAGTAAGTGCCAAATATGGGGGATTGACTATTGACTATTTTTATGATGTAAAACGTCAATTAGCTTTAACAAAGTTTGGGGGTTTAAGTTAAGAGCCTAATTAAAATCCCCGTTACAAAACTGTACTTCCGACTTCCGACTTGTTTAAGTATCCTTACTCTCCATAAATTCAACTTTCCCTTCGATACCTCACCATGTTTTGCATCATAACTAAAAACTGTTAAAACTTGATTACATGTATAGAACAAATATGTATAATACTTGCAGCTTGTACTTCAGCATTTGTTAGAAGTAGATATTTGGTCAAGCAAGGAAATTGGAAATTAATTTTCACGCATCATTTGTTGGAGTATTTATGAATAAAAGAAAAATATTTGCAGCACTTGTTTCAATAGGTGTAGGACTATACTTAGGAGCTTGCCAGTCTGAAAGAGACTTGGTTGCTCAGGCAGAGAATGACTTAAAACAGGCTTATGCGGCGGCAACTGATGATGAGCAAAGCCAAAAAGATAAGGAAGTACAGGAGCAAATAAGGCAATATGTAGAAGAGACACCTAACTTATATAGAATAACTTGGAAGGTATGCGGAGACGGGAACGCTCCGTACAAAAACGGAACAAGGTGCAACGAAACCAAAATCCCTCCAACTAAGGGATATTTCGAGCCTGTCTATGTGTGGGGAGCGAATGGAGTCCAATTTGTTAACAAACAGGACTTTGTAAGAAATTTTTGGACTACAGGATTATTCGTCAAATCAAGAGGGTGCTTAAATTTAGGGAAGCCGCGAGAAGAAGGCTTGTACAATGTGAAAAATTTCATGCTCAAGAAAACAGGCACTACTCCTACGCCAGAGAATGTAAAAGTTGAAGTTTTGTCAAAAGAAGAGAAGCAAAAGGTAGTGGAACAGGCTTTTAAGGATGCAGAAGTAGAAAATTATGCGCTGAAAAATTTCGGTGTGTCAGCAACCACAGGATTAATACCCACTGGGAAAACTTGCTTAACAGTCGACGAATGGAAGAAAACGCAATCGTAGTAAAAATCAGGCACTAGTTGTTAGAGAGATCACAATTCAACCTCCGCAATTACTTCCCATTCCAGCACCACCAGCCACAGATATCTAAATAGTCCAGCATAGTCCAGCGCAGCGATCGCTTCCCATTGCAGCACCACCAGCCAAATCGGTTTGGGGTCAGAGGGAACAGTGAAACCCAAAATTTTTGATGTGAGCAGCGCAGTCAACAGCGATCGCCGTTTCTAAGTTTCTAAGTTAGTTCAGCCAGTAAATAGTTTTGCTCACGCACATCAGTTATTTAGCAAAGTTTTGTAGTTTTTTATACTTAATTTTTGCAGTCATTGATTACTTCATGCTTATACTAAGGGATGGCGTAACCGATCGCTCTATGAAAATCGCAATTTGCCGACCATTGGTCGGCAAAAACTTAATTATGATTCTGAAAAACTAATCCTTTATATGAGCCAAGATCGAGGGTGTTAAAAGGAGCGGGAATTTGCAGACCACCATGCCAAACGATGTCTGTGCCTTCCCTTATGCCCTCTGTATGACTGGTTTTCTGTAATCTAAAGTACCTTATTTTACGCAATTATAACTATTTTAGGCATCGCTATGCAGTAAAACTTTCTGCATTATACTCATCTAGGTAAATAGGCTAAATAAACCTATTACCAACGTATTTGTTTACCTAGACAAGTATCATGATACAGCACAGGAATTTCATTCCATGTTAAACTTGTATTTTTAACTGTGTAATTTACGACATCATAAACTAACTCGCAATCACCTAAAGTTCCTTCGCCCATTAGGGAGCATCTTGGCGTTCGTAAATAGAATTCATTAAAGTAAAATGGCACATCAAATTGGGATAATCTCTTTTAGTCGTAAATATTTTTACCCCTGACCAAGATGCCAGCGCCTTTAAAAGTTGACCTGTCACCAATAGAAGATCAAGCCCTACTAGCACTCACTCAAGCAAAAGGTATACCACCAAGAACTCAAAGTCGTGCCACTGTACTACGATTATCAGCCGCTGGATGGACAGTGCTAAAGATCGCACAATACTTAAAATGGCATCCACAGACTGTACGCGACACAATTCATCGCTGGTACTGGGGCAAACTCGATAGTTTGTGGGATTGTTCGCGTCCGGGTCGCCGTCGCCGATGGCATAACCCAAATATCAAGTCTCTGCTTCAATTCAAAATATCTTTATTTAGCTATCAACTTATTTTTATTTTATTTTCTTACATCTCTTACATCTATTTAATGCTATTTCTCCACAGTCATGGCGTTTCTACTACTTATGCAGTCAAAATTTACAGGCAGTACAAGGATGAAGCACTCGCTACTCTCACCAGTAATCCCTACCAGTTAGCTGCTGACATCTACGGTATTGGTTTTCTGAGAACTGATAAAATTGCCTTTAATTTAGGAGTTGCGCCTGATAGTCAGTTCCGTTACCGTGCTGGTTTAATTCATGTTTTGAACGAAGCTGCTGCCGATGGGCATTGCTATTTACCCCAGCCAAAACTCATTGAGAATGTTATCAAACTGCTGACTACACCAGATCACACACCTGAAGAAGATGCCCTCGCTGATATTATCAAAGACATGGCACTCAAGGATGACTTAATCCGCGAGAAAAGCTCAGACCAAACGCTACTATGTTATCTACCAACCTACTTTCACACCGAACAGAACCTTGCTCAATTAATACAATCTAGATTTTGCCAACCAGTTGCACAAGATATGCCTCGTGTTCGCGCCTGGATTGAGCGCTTCACCA
This sequence comes from Nostoc sp. ChiQUE02, assembly GCF_034531305.2. Lineage (NCBI taxonomy): Bacteria > Bacillati > Cyanobacteriota > Cyanophyceae > Nostocales > Nostocaceae > Nostoc > Nostoc sp. ChiQUE02. The sequence goes on along the minus strand of NZ_JAVRBN020000029.1, from coordinate 45,199 downwards.
AGAGTCATAAAATCAAACTTTCACCACAGCAACGGCTAGCGGTAGAAATGGCTGCATATTCAAAGGTAATGATTCTTACTGGTAGCCCCGGTTGCGGTAAAACTTTCACCATCCAGACCATAGTCTCTCTGTGGAAAGCAATGGGCAAATCTATCGCCTTAGCTGCGCCAACTGGACGCGCTGCTCAACGCCTGAGTGAAATCACACAACTCGAAGCCAAGACCATACACTGCTTGTTGGAATTTGACCCAAAGACAATGGGCTTCAAACGCGATAATCAAAACCCTTTACCCCATACCGCAATTGTCGCGCTAGAAGCTAGTATGCTTGATTTGTTTCTGGCATCTTCTTTGGTAAAGGCAATACAATACGGTTCCCAACTACTGCTAGTGGGTGACATTGACCAGTTACCTTCTGTGGGTCCTGGTCAATTCCTTGCTGACTTGATTAATTCTGGTCACGTTCCGGTGGTGCGGTTGACCAAGGTATTTAGGCAAGCCCAACAGAGCGCAATTATCACCGCTGCTCACCAAATTAACCGAAGCCAGTTTCCCACTATTGAACCGATTTCCGATAATCCCGTGTCTGAGTGTCTGTGGCACGGCGGCGGTCATCACCCCAAACATGGTGTTAAAGCAATATCCGAAATCATTACAGACTTGATTCCCCGCCTGGGTTACAATCGAGCTACTGATGTGCAAGTGCTTTGCCCCATGTCGCGGGGTTTGCTTGGGACTCGTAACCTCAATACCGTATTGCAGCAGTTGATTAATCCGCCCAGTCCCGACAAAGTAGAGATTACCAGGGGCGGGAATTTATTACGAGAAGGCGATCGGATCATTCAACTGACTAATGATTATAATCACGAAATTTTTAATGGCGACTTCGGAATTATCAAGGCCATTGATCTTGAAGAGATGGAAGTTACTGTACAGTATGGTAAGCATACTGTCGTTAGAACCAGAGCAGACTTAAATCAAATTGCCCTCGCCTGGAGCTTCACCATTCATCAAAGCCTGATTTCAGAATATCCGGTAGTAATTCTGCCAATTTATACGCAGCCTTATATGATGTTGTCTCGTAAACAGTTGTACACAGCATTAACTTGTGCCAACCAGTTAGCGATTGTCGTTGGTTCCAAAAAAGCGATATCCAAGGCTTTGCGTTCTACTGACGGCCAACTGCGATATACGCGATTACAGCAGCGGTTGGAAAGCGCTTTTTTGCACCCGACGATTGCAATTTAGAAATATTCAACTTAACAATTTCACCCAGCTTGCGGTTGTTGCTCTCAATCAAGAGTGAGAAAAGAAGTAGCTAGCTGTGCTTTCGCCCCGTGTCTGGTAAGCGGCGGCGGGGCATTTCATTACTGGTAAGTGCCTTGGCAATTCTTGAGAAACTACTTCTCTAGCTCCCGTTTGCGGTTCTAGAAAAAAAAGTGTCTTAAACACAAAGCAATCAAACCACTCTCAAAAAATAAACTAAAAATGACTCTATAGTTTTATGGCGTGATAGCGCTTAAAAAGCAGTACACTGCGACGTAAATAAACTTTGGAGGACGCTCTTTGACCTCTTATATCAGTTATTAACTATAAAGTCATTTTTAGTTTATTTTTTTCACCTACTTTTAGGTTTTTCAAAATAAATACCCTGCTGAACAATTGCATAACAGTATTGTGTTTGTCACGCTGCTCAGTATTAAAGGTGTACTATACGCAAAAATTGAGAAATTTTCATTCGCTTGAGGGTGAGTTGAAACGCCCATTTTAAAGGACAATAAAAATCAGACACTATAAAACCAGACGAAACCATGCTTGTGTCTGATTTTTAAGGGAGTTATAAAAATGACCCTCTCTCTAGTCCACATAACAGCGCATAGAAAGGCGATCGCTTCCTTGCCAGTAGCGCAGGCGGAGGCGAAGTTGATTGGGTTGTGGTTGGAAGGAAAAGCAGAGTCATCTATCATCTCTTACCGACGGTACACGAGGCGATTTCTGGAATTTTTGGACAAGCCCCTCAAAAAAGTGACTTATGAAGATTTGGTAGAATACGCCAGTTGTTTTGGGGGCAATGCCCAAAGTACAAAGCGGATATATATTGCCGCAGCTAAAAGCTTGATTAGTTTCGCTCATAAAATTGGATATCTCCCTTTTAATGTGGGTATGGCGCTAAAACTCGGTGAACTGCCGGATGTAATTAACGAACGCTATCTCGATGAAGCTGATATTAAATTGTTGGTACGGGCAGCTTCTAAGCATTTAGCTGATGCGAAAACTCCTAAGCGACAGTACACAGCCCTACGTAATTTGTTAATTATCAAACTCCTCTATCAGGCAGGGTTACGGGCAAGTGAAATTTGTGAGTTAACATGGGGAGATTTGACACCCCGTGGCGACAGTGGTCAGGTGTATGTTCGTAAAGCCAAGGGCAGCAAAAATCGCACAATTCTCATCAAGCAGAAACTCTGGACGGAATTAATGGAGTTCAAAGCTTCGGCTCACTCCAATCAAGCAGTGTTTCCAAGTCAAAAGGGGGGACATTTAGACCGTCAAAACTTGCACCCGATTGTCAAAGCAATTGCACAAGAAGCTGGATTAAGCGAACTGGTTTCTGCTCACTGGTTACGTCATGCCCACGGTTCTCACGCGATTGAGCGCGGGACTAATCCAGTGCTGGTGAAAGAAACTTTGGGTCATGCCAATTTAGCCATCACCGATCGCTATCTCAAGGCTAGACCGAATGACAGTAGCGCTTTGAACTTGATGGATCTTTGATATTTACACAAACTCTAAGATTTGAACCAGTGAGAATGCAGCACAAATAAGAACCAGTGGCATCGATTGCTACTGGAAACTAAGCAGAAAAACTGCTTTCAAATGCCAAAGGGATTTTTCCCTAGCCAGCCCCCTCCATAGGCAACACTTCTTCCAAGAGCCATTCATAAAATTCAGGAACTTGAGATTCCACAAGTCGCAGTTCATTTGCCGCGATCGCTTCAAGTTCCAGTACCGTCTCCCAGCGCAAATCACTCTGCCATCGCTTGAGAATGCCTTTAATCGCGTCAACCCCCTGCTTAATACCAGAGCGAAGTATTTCTACGCAGTGGAGCAGCGTGATGCGATCAGTGAAGAGAGCAGAGGGGCAGGGGGGCAGAGGGGCAGAGGGGAAAGAACTTGTACAAATTTCTTCTTTGTTTCTCAACTCTTCAACTCCTCTACTCAAGAGATCCTCTGCCCCTCTGCTCTCATCGGTAGTATCCTCCCCTTGGCAATGGGAGTTCCCTATAGCATCAAGGGGGGGTGTGGATACGGGCTGCTGATTGGAGTTTACACTATACGCAGCAGGGGTTTGAGCAGCATAATAGGTTCGATTTTCTTTTTGATTACGCTTTTCCACGCGATGAGCAATTACATGCATTGCAAATTCTAATTCCTCTTTAGATAAAGAGAAAAGTTTTACCTGTTGACCCCGTTTACCCTGCTTACGGAAGGTCAACTTTAGCCCCAGTTGCTCGACTAAAGTGGCTAGCAACCAAATAGGCTTACAGTCACTGGGAATAGTAAACCCAAGAATTGCTTTGACGTGAGCAGCACAATGTATAGCGATCTCCCTCATCTTGAGTAAGGTGGAATCCGAGGCGGTAACTTCCTCACCTGCAACTAAAGAAGTGAGAATCTGATGCAGCCCCAGGTTAAATCTAGCCAGCCACCGTGCCGAGTAATTGCCCCAGTCGATGCACAAAGGTAGATTGTCGCGCTCGGTGCGGTCTTTTTGGGTGACAATTGTTGGTGGCGTGGGATAACTTTGCCCAGTTTTGGGGTCAACAATTGATTCTTCGGGCTTTGCTAAAATTGCCTCAAGTCCGGCGATAGCTCTAATTAAGCGACCACCTTTATCCATTTCTACAAGTGATTCGGTTACTTCGATGCCGTAAGAATCAGAAATGCGAAACTTTTCACATTCAAAAATTTCATTAGGGTCAAGGTAATCTTTGCTCTGACGGGCGCGGTACTCACTCAAAGTAATATTCTTAGCCTTGGCAACATGAGAATTGTGGGCACAATCCAAAGCTTGTGCCGCTGCTTTTAGACTTTCTCTTGCTTGGTCATCATCATCACTGCCCACACATATAAATGTATTGCCCATTTCGGTGAGCAGCGATCGCAAATCATCACGCAGATTATTGAGAGAATAGTGGCGGTTAGCCATAATTTGGCAGTAAGCCTCAAGCGCCCAATCTTTCTCGGCTCCGCGTTTGCCTGTTTGACGGTCAATCCGCAACAGAAAAGCGGTCATTTCATTGGTTTGGAGCAAGCGCTCTTTAATCTTGGATGCGTTTGTATCTTGGTAGCCAAAGGGAGGACGCGGGGCCACCCAAATATGAAACGGGACTTTCTGGCGATAGCGGTACAACTGCTGGGCGCATTCAGTGGCGGTTTGGGAAACGCCGTGAAACACGCCAAATACTAAGTCAAAATGATACTCCGAAATATCGACACCAGTACCGAGACTGGGAGAGGTGAACAAGGCATCAAAGTTTTTGACGGCGTTGGTGATATCTTTGATGAAAGCGACATTCTCATCACTGCCAGAATTGTCAGAGTGAACAGACCAGATACGCCATTTTTTTTGTGTATGTGATTTTTCGGAGTTAGATTCTTCGTAGTTGATAGTAAAGGATTTGTCGAGTTTTTTGATAAAACGCTTACTGTCACTTGCAACCATAACTTTTTCTCCAAGCATCAGCGCTGCCGAGATTTGGGCGACTAGGGCGCTTGAATTATCCCCCTCGTACCAATAAATTGTGCGTGAACCGTTTCGCCACTCGTTTTTGATAATGTACGGGACTTCACCTTTTGGTCGCATTGCAAGAAAGAAGTTTACCGTTAAATCATCCATGTGTGCATCAGCGATGACGACCAGTGGCGCATTGTATACTATATATTCCAGTACCTCCAAAATGGCGGCACGGTGCTGTTTGCAAGTATTACTGTGCAGTAAGTGGGTGAGGTATTGGCAAGCTTCATCTATAAATATGCAGCCGTAGGTGAGAGACTGAGTATTCAGCTTATGCAAGCTGTCGATAGTAATACTAAGGGCTTGAGCCTGAGCTAAACCTGTGTAACCCAAGTCTGAATACATCGCCGTCTGCAAGCGTTCGGCAAGATTTTTCAGCAAATTTACGCGATGCCCATTGTTGAGGAACCGCGCGTCGGGGTTTTGGTCACGCCACCAGCGCATAAGTTGGGTTTTACCAGTACCCATGTCGCTCCAGAGTACGACTAGTCCTGATTTTGGGAAATTGAAGGTAGGGGATTTCTTCGATTTGGATGAATCAACTCCGCCAGAATTCATAGACTCTTTCTTTCTTTGATGTCCTTTTATAGATGGCGTGAAAAGTTGTTCCTTTTCAAGATCATAAAGCTCAGGCACTCTCAAGCATTTTTCTTCAAGTTCAGGAATACACAAAGCCTCAGAGAGATACTTGACATTAACAGTGACATCCGGCTGGTACTTGCTTAGTCCCCATTTTTTAGCCCGATACGAGCGCTTGTAATCAGCAAGTGATTTAGCATCATCTATAATTGCGGTCAGTAGAGCGTTAGCATCTTCGCCCCGCGCCACAACAAAATCATCAACGCCTTTTTCTGGGCCTGGTAACAGCGCAACTTCACATTCACAACCAGCCGATTCGATTGCTTTTGCAGTGCGAACAGTGGCTTGAAACACCGACCACCTGGTTTTAGAAGAAGTTTCGTAGTCAAAAAGAATTATGAACTTGCGTCCCGCCTGAGCCATCGGTACTAAGTCAGGATGCAACCGTTCATCAAAATCTTGTTTGCCCACGCGCCCGTTCCAAATTCCTGGGAGTGCGATCGCTACAAAGCCCAGACTTAGCAAGCAAGCAGCCTTTTTTTCGCCTTCGCATAAGATAATTGGAATCTCTGGGTGTTGCTTTATCCACTCCCAAAATATTAGCGGATTGAGTTTATCCAACAGGCGCAGCGCTAAAAGTGAATGATAGCGCTTAATTAAATAACGCTTTGCAACTTTGTCCCAGATGGGGTTAGCGACATCGAAGTAGGTAACACGGTTGGGAGTTTTGGGTGGCGACTCGTATTTGACGGGTTTCCCTTTTTGCCAATCAATGCGAGGAAAGTTGGGCTTGATCCTTCCCCACTCCATCGGTTGCCAGTTCTTGAATGGGTCAAGTGACTGAATCCACGTCCCACCCAGTAATAGGTGCTGATACAGCTTTAAGTATCCATCGGTGACTCGCCCTGCATTCTTGCGTGGGATTTTATCAGATATGAACAGGAAATCATAAACTGATTCTCCCTCTACATGGAAAAAGTTGCGCTTAATCAACGCCGGATGAATGGCGCTACCAGCTAACAACTCATGGTACTCCGCAGCCGTGAGGTTGTTTGGGTATTCAATTGTCGCTGAATTCATCGGTTCTCCCCTTGGAATTCCTTGGAGAGAGATGTGTCTAATCTGAAAGTAATATCGGTGCTGAAACTTTTCCCACTCACCAACACGATGTCCAAAAGCAACGCTCTTGAAATCAGCAGCAACAAATCTGTTGCTCTAGTAGTTAGCCAAGGGAACTTGGCTAGGAAAAGAGAAAGGGATAAAGGGGAAAAGTATTTTATCCCTTTCTCTTTTCCCTTTATCCTTTCCCCAATCCTCTCCCAGCATTTTTGAGTTGGTAGACTACTAGGCAGGATACTCCTAAAATTGCCCGATGCTACAGCACAAAGTTGCCGTGCGAAAGCTGCACTCGACCCCATGCGCTCTACTACTGCGCTCTTGGAGCGTTCTCTATTTATCACGATATTTTCCCCTGATAACTTGGTTGACAAGCTCAGAGGGGGCTGCATCAGTTAACAGTCAACAGTTGACAGTTATCAAGGACTGTAAATTCCAACTGATAACTGGTAACTGATAACTGTTATTCGCGCTGCTACATCTTTTAGCTACAAAATTCGGAGTTTTTTCTTAACTAAATTTAACATTTCACTACTTAAAGAATTTTAACAGCCAAAAATCCGCCACCAAAAATTCGACGATTTAGTGACAACCCCTGTATAATAGGGAAAGCAGCGCGGATTTAACTCAGTCGGACAATTTTTGTGGTAATCTTAGTCGCCAAACTTTAACAACCACTTATTTTGTTCCTTCGAGATCAACCCCGCTCTGAGGTTATATGAAATTTAAGATTCGTACAAAGCGCGACTCCCTAGTGGCGCTTTGTGCGTTAAATACGGGTATTGTTGTAAATTCTTCACCTCTATCTTCTTTACGTAACTATTCAGCTTGATTTTACACAACTTATGGTCTTTCCGTATCTAGCGAGATTCTGATTTTTTTTGTTTGACTCCTCCATATTTACCAGCGTTTGTTCCAGCTTACCCTGATTGGGTAATCGCTTTTTCAAGAAGTAGCACCTAACGCAGAGGTCGTTTCTGCCTTGGGCTTGCGCTCGAAAACTTGTATATTGGATTTCTTTAACACGAAACCCTGTTCTGCCTGCTGTCCAAGTTTACCTACAATTGCTCCTACCCATTGAGAATAATTACTTGCAGCATCGGTCAGTTTCTTCCAAATCTTTACTTTAACTGTGGCTGAAATGATTTGTCTGTCGCAGTCTAAGTCAAAATGCTGCCAACCGCACTCTATATCCTTAGATTGTGGCAGTTCATTGATTTTAATTGTAATTTCTAGTTTGCCTGCAATCATAGCTACCTCTGTTAAAATGTGAGCGCTAATTCTGGTGAAGCATTAGATGTATGCACCTGTCCTGGTATATTTTTCCTAATATATTTTTTGACTATAGGTTGAAGAGTAAAACTACTTTCTTCAGAAGCAGAATCTTTAATAGTTTCAATTAAAAACTGCTTTTCCAATCCTTCTAATGCTGTAATTAAATCTGATATTGATAACGATATTGATTCTTTTTGATTCAAGCCATTTAATAAACTAGTAAACTTAACAGGTCTTGAGTTTAAAGTTAACTCTTCTGCTATATAAATCATAATTTCTTGTTGAATTTTACTTAGTAAGTAACCAAAGGCTTTATCAAGCATTGCTTGAAATTGGCTACTGAAAAGCGTAGTTCTATTTTCAAAAAACTTTTGAACACTTCCGCCAAAAAAGTGGTGAATTCTGGTAACTACCGTCTTTAGCTCTAAAGGATTGCCGTAGTAAATTTTAATTAATTCGTTGCATTTCTCTTCGTCATCCAATCCTTGATCAAAAAGAAGTTGCATTGCCGGATCAGTCTCTAATCCTTTTATTTTTAGATATTGAATAGGACGTCCTGCTATTATAAGATCCTCAAATTCATCAGGAAAGACTCGATTAGTTAAGAGCAAGCAGCTTTGATCCATTTCCTCTATTAATCTGCGAAAAAATAGTTTGTACTCTAAGTGTTGCTCTAAATTAGTTGTTTCAAACAAGGAATCAGATTCATCCAATACCAAAAGACATCGGCACGATTGCATCTGCTTGATCAGTACTGAAACCATTGCTTGAGTAAATTTAGGTGAGTCTAGCTTAAGCTCTAAAGGTTGGATTAGCTCTATTAGTTCGGCTATAAAGTCTTGAAACAATGGTGCATGGGCAACTGATTTCCAAATTATGCAATCAAATTTTGGTTTTGATTCTACACTAATCTCTTGTATTAGCTTTGCAGCTAATGCAGTTTTACCAATGCCTGCTACCCCTACTAACGATACGCAGCGTTGCTTTATTATTAATTCTTTTAAACAAGATAGTTCTCCTGCGCGTCCATAAAAACTTGAGATGTCAGGAGGTTTACTTCCTATAATTTGTATCCAATTTTTGACAGGGAAGCTTTTTTCTTCACTAGTAAAAGCAGATTGAGGATAATACTCTTGTGCAAGTTGCTCTAAAAAATTCCGTACATTCTTTTTAGTAACTCGCTTGCCATTTCCAATTGTTTTTGTGAGTATATCCCATAAACGAGTAGCTACGCCTCGTTGTAAGTAATTGACACTGTAAGCTGAATTTTCTGCTATCTCTACAAACTCACGGTTATGCCACGCTCCCCTCATAATAAGTATCTCTGGTTGAGATAAGTATCTACCTCTTTTGGCAAGCACTAAATCATTGACTATTACTAAAGTTTCATCAAAACTTACTGTCACAGAAGAGTGTTTTTGCCCTAAAAGCTCTTGTTTGTTTGAAGCAAGGGGAGAATAGACTGGTGATTTTAGTATTTGGACAGCATTAGAATCCATAGTTATACTCATTCTGTTGTTCGAGCGAGTGACCAACCCCATACGCTTTTTCTCAATGCAACCGCCGATTAATAGTTTCAAATATAACTCAGTGATACTTGATTTATCTACTTAATAGCTGTTTGCTCCAAACAAATAATAACTCAAGTCACCAATTATGCAAAGGGGACGAAAGATAGAGTAGAATCATTATTTACGTACATCTTGAAAAAGTAGTTAATAAAACTACTGCCGTCACTAGATCACAGCAGCAGTTATCAAATGGATTACTTTAAATGCTGGTGTTAAACTACCATCGATACACAAATATTAACAACTTTCCTAGTTATTCTTTATTTTGAAGTTATAAAATATACTTGATTTATCGAAAATGACTACTCAAAATTTTAAATCTTCACTTACATTATCGTTGATGGGAAGAAAGACTAGATTTGGGGTAGGTAGTTTATATCTGGCTATCCTCCTGCGAATGTGAGTTACTGTATAAATCCCCTATGCGAGCAACGTCAAAATCCTAAAGACATTGAAGAATGTCTTTTTTGTGGTACTTCGCTGCTAATTAATAACCGCATCCGCTTGATTAAGCCATTAAGACCGCTGAATGAAAATCCATTCAGCTATACTGAAGTTTTTGAAGTGGAGGACGCTGGTACTCAATGGAATCCCGTCCGCAAGCAGCGAGTTATGAAAGTTCTGAAATTGAACTCGCCGAAACTGGTTGAATTAATCGAGCGGGAATCTCTTAGTTTACGACTAATCCATCATCCAAATATTCCCAAAAGTACCTTAGATGACTTTTTCACTTTTGTTCCTGTCAATACTTCTTTAACCTTACATTGCTTGGTTATGGATAAAATTGAGGGACAGAATTTAGAGCAATGGATAGAATCTAATGGGCGTATTTTGCAATCTCAAGCATTAGAATGGCTAAAAGAATTAGTTGAAATTCTTGCCGCAGTACACCGTGCTAATTTTTTTCATAGAGATATTAAACCTTCTAATATAATTCTCCAGTCAAGTGGTCAATTAGCGTTAGTTGATTTTGGTGTAGCACGGCGAGTAACTAGTACTTATTTAGCTAAAATAAGCGGAAGTGGAGGAGACAGCACGTCTAGAGGAGGAAAATATGAAATTACATCTGTTGGCACACCTCGTTACTCTCCACCAGAACAAACTGATGGACAGGCAGTACCGCAATCAGATTTTTATGCTTTGGGTCGTACTTTTGTCCATTTACTTACTGCAATTCAACTAATCGATTTACCTACGGATAAACAGACAGGAAGATTAATATGGAGAAACAAAGCACCGCAAATTGACAAACCTTTTGGTGATTTTATTGATGAGTTGACGGCTCCTTTACCAGGGCAACGTCCGCAAAGTACTGAAGTTATCCTGCAACGATTAAAATTACTTCCTCAGCAAAGTAAAATTTATAGATTAACGAGGTCTAAAACGTTCAGAGTTAGCGCAGCAATTGGATTTATGATTTTGACAGTCTTTGTGACTTTCAAAGTATTATTACCATTAAGAGCTAAATATTTACTGTCTCAAGGGGAGAAGGCTGAGGCAGCAAATAATTTTCAGACCGCACAAGAGTTTTTTGACTCAGCTATAAAAATTAACCCTCAAGCCAGATACACAATTTCCAAATTTTATTTTGAAAAAGGACTTCGTAGTACGAAGAGTCTAGAATTAGCTAAAAGATACTATGAATTAGCAATTAAATATAATGACACAAATGTAGAATCATATAATAATTTAGGTGTTGTGTGTAAACAATTACAAGATTATCAGTGTGTAATAGATAGTTATGAAAAGGCTTTTAAGTTAACCTCTGATAATTGGGAAGGGCATTATGGATTGGGAACTTACTACGATGAACGAATGAAATATGATTTAGCGGAGCAACAATACCAGTTAGCCATAAAAATTAATAGACAAGCGATAATTGCTATCAATAATTTATCTAGAGTAAAAATTCTACAAGGTGATTATAATACAGCAATCTCTCTTGCCCAAGAAGGACTACAAAAAACTACAAATCCTAGATGGCAAGCAGTTCTGTATAAAAATTTAGGTTGGGCAAAATTTGAGCAGAAGAAATATAGCGAGGCAAAGCAATATTTAGAGAAAGCGAAAGAATTAGATATCCAAAGAACATCTACTCACTGTTTGCTGGCAAAAGTGCAGGGGATTTTAGGTGATTTTGATAACTCTTGGCTTTCCTGGGAAGCCTGTTTGCTAACTGAATCTAGAGAACCAGAGGTTTTCATCTGGCGAGCCGAAATAATAGAAAGAATTAGACTAACGGCTCCTAATTTAATTGGAGATTAACATTCTTGAAGTTAATATTGTCTCACTATTAAAAATTATTATTAAAATTTACAAGCATTATTAAATACCCTTTTTTTATCTCTCCAATTCTTGTATGCTATTAACTTGCATATAGCTATATAAAACTTTTGATGCTGAGTACACACATACAAAAGAACAAAATTGGGAGAAAAGACCGCATCTCCCAATTTTTAGTAGTTGCATCAACGATACTTCTTCTAGGTTTGAGTAATGCGTGGGGTCAGGTAAAGCCAGAAGCAAAACGTAGGTGTAAGGTTATTGGTCGAGTTACTAGCGTGAGCGATCTTCACTGGCGAGTAAATAGCTTGTTGTGTTCAGGAGATCGCATTACTCCAATGAATGGACGAACAGTTAATACTTTATGTTACTTGAACGGAGAATTTCTAGATTTTAAACAAAGTATGATTTTCGATGCTGAAGATAAATGTAGGCTACCGCACGACAGAGTAAGACTATGTACGGGATTAAACCCAACTGAATGTGACGGCATCAAAGGACCAACAGATGTACCAATGCTAATTAGTCCCTATGGCAGTTCAATGTTGAGTACCAGACCTGTAATTTCTTGGTATGCTGTACCTCAAGCTACTAGTTACACAATAGTTGTTAGTGGTTATGAGTTTTACTGGGAGAAGACAGTAGATAAAACTATTACTGCACTAACCTATCCAAAAGAACAAAAGGAATTACAAGTTTTTAATACTTACAAATTTACTGTATTAGCTAATGTGGGTCATACTCCTATTATTTCTTCAGAGCCATTAGTGGTTAGTGTTTTGCCCCAAGAAGAACAAGCTGCTTTTACAGCAAAGGTGAAGAAAATTAATGAGTTAAATTTACCTCCAGATGAAGCTGCAATTTTGGATTTAGACGCTGTATTTATGTCGAGAAATCTTTTAAATGAAACGATTGAATCACTGCAAGTAAGAGTAAGAGCAGGAAGCCAAAACCCTACTGTCTACAGATTATTAGCAGATCGGTATTTAGAAGCATGGCTACCAAAGGAGGCACTTCGTGAATATAGTAAAGCAGCAGAACTGGCAAAAAACACTAATAACTTAGATGAACTAGCTCGTGTACAAGAAGGTTTAAAAATAGTAGAATTTTATAACCATCCACCAACTAGCACAAAGCCTGACCAAAAGTAAGGATGAACATATTTAGTATTGGATAATAAACTTAATTTTCCCTGACGCAGTGCTTCTGCTTTAGTCAAACCATTTTTCAAACCCTTGTAGAATTCTTGCATGAGTATAGCAGTTGAATCCTCATCTACCAGCCATAAACTAGCAATTACACTCTGTGCGCCTGCTTGTGCTGCCACTCCAGCCATTCCCAAGGTTGAACGCTTATTACCTTTGGCTGTCTGACAAGCGCTTAAAACTAATAATTCGATTGTATTTTCATTAGATTGAGTCTTTTGCTTTAGTAAATTATCAAATTCTAATACGTTTATTACTTTGTCATAAGCTAAAAATACAGTTTTATCAGAGTTAGAACTAAATTGCCCATGAGTGCTGATGTGAACAATTGGAAAATCATTTTTAGTTAGTTCTTGTTTGAACTGTAGACTAGTAAAGTTTTCGTTTAACAGTACAGTTGAGGAATCTGTTTCTTTCTTAATCTCGGCTACTTCTACTGCCACTTCCCCTAGTGCTTTCAACCCTTTTGGAGCATTTTTATCCTTGAAGCTGGGGCTTTCTTTGCTGAGTCCAGCGATTAAAGCTGTAAATTTATTTTGAGATAAAGATTTAGGCGGCCGGATTTTAGAACCGAAAGTTTCTACAATGCTGTATTCTTCTATTAAATAGTTTTTTCCATTATAAAGTAAATCCATTGGTAGACTCTGAAATGATCTATCTAAAGCAAATACAAGTGTCCCTGATGAAGGTAAATATGCCTGAATAGGTTTAATCAGTAGCTCATAAAATTTTTGATAATATAAAATAATTTCCTTGTTAGCACTAGAAAAAAATCTGGAAGACTGCACAGTATCTAATATATTATTAACATGGCTTCTAATTAACTTAGCGTCAACAGAGTTACGAACAAGAGAGTGATTAGAGTATTGGGCAATTACTTCTATGCTATCGCCTAAATCAATAATATGAATTATTGCGGTTGTGATAGGCAAGCCTTGAAGCTTATTCAAAGCTACGACATCCAGTTTCCCGCATTTCAAAAAATTCTCCAATTCTGCTATTTGCAGTTGTTCATTCGTCTGAATTACTAACTCTAAATTAGGGTTAGGAGACGATAATAGTAATCGCATATACTCACGATAAACAGGTTCTACTTTCTCATAAAAGGAAAACTGTGTGTCTACGTTACTTGCTAAGAGATTATCACGAACTCGCGTCAGGTTATTAATTGCAGCACTGTAAGCTTTCTCGGCTTTGTCATACTTTCCTTGTTTGTAGTACTGTAAACCCAATTCGTGCTGCCACTGGTATGCGATATCCCATGCCTGAATTGATTGAGCAAAAGCCATAGCTTGTCCAAGATAATCGAGCGAACGCTCTCGTTGTTTTTCTAGTTTGCCCAGTGTGCCGAAAGCATAAGACATAAGCCTCTGTTCATTAGTGCTTTTAGCCGTTTGCAAAGCTGATTCTGCATATTGGATGGCTACTGAATGTAATCGTTCGTCTGGAATTTGATTGAGACTATTGGCAAAGTTTAGCTTGGTATAAATAGATTGGCTAGCAGGCAAATTAGAGAATGCCGAAGAATTTTTCAGTATTAGCTCTACTGAAGGTTTAATCTGTTGATTTATTTGAGTTTCAATAGCAGCTAACTGTCCATTACCTGAATTTGATTCTGTTATTAACCACTTTTCAAAGTCTAATAGTAAGCTCAAACGGTATAGTTGCGCCTGTAGTTTGATTGGTATTGGTGCAGTTTGAGTATTAATTAATGACTGATAATTACTGAGTAATTCGAGTGCCTTTTTTTGAATCAAATTAACAGTTTCTTTTTGAAAAACTGGTTCTTCTATCCAACTATATTTATCCCGTACCTGTTGATATATAGATTTTTCAGTATTATTGAGTGATAGCAAAATTGCACTGTTATCAAAATTAGCTAACTGTTGAGCAATTGATAACGTTTTTCTCAGAACTAATTTTGATTCAGATAACTTGCCTAATTGTCGCAATACATTTCCTAAATTTTGTAAGCCTAGTAGATGTACAGGTATTGAGTTCAACTTATCAATTTCTGCATCAAGTAGTCTTTTTGTAGAATCAGCAGGCTGGTCTGACGAGGTGGCACAGATTTCAGCATCGAATTTCAAAGCTGTGACAACTATCTTGCAGGCCCGAAGATGTAAACCTAAAGCTTGTAGAGCGACGTTCTGATTAATTAAGGTTCCGGTGATTCCTTCTGTATCTTTTATCTGTTCAAAAAGTTTTGTAGCTTGCTGCCAAGACTTTAAGGCTTCTCTTGCCTGACCTAGATCCAGTTGTCTCTGTCCTCTCTGGTTCAGTACTTCAGCTTGATGCTGTTGTGCTTGTTTGCTTACTTCCCGAGCCAGAATCAAAGACGGCTGTCCTATAGCTATGCATAATCCTAGAATGCATAACAACAAGTACTTGAATAAACCCCAAAAACTAATCATTTTAACCTTACCGCTTCTGTTATCGATGATACTGGCGGCGTAGAAGGTAGCTTATGGCATCTAGAAGCAGACACCTCAGCGTAGGGACTTGGTGGATCGGCTTGTGCGGTCAAGACTACATCTCCATCAGCATTTAATATCCAACCCTGGGCTTCTACAATTTCTAGGGGTTCCTCAGCTTTTGATGGCTTTGATTGCTCCCAATTATCAATCGCCTGGACAGGATTAGAATTTCTGTGCCAAGTAGAACTGTTATCTAACTGATTGTCAGAACTAGCTGCTACTCCCCCAGCACCAATATTCACAAATGTACTCCTTACTCCACCAGAATGTCCCTGGCATACTGACGCTACCTCTGGTGTTTTTGCGATCACTTGTGCTTGCACTTTGGTTTGGCTGGGATTTCTGTCTTGAACATTGATCTGTACTGTGCCGTTAATACCTCGTTCTGAACTAGCTGTAACCTGTGTATTAGACGAAATAAATAGTCCTTTTGTGTTGATGCGAATGTTGCCCCCCCGCCCACGGAATGCGTTCGCTGTGAGGGCGCTGTTGTTCGAGGCTGTCACGATGTTTGTGTCGATGCGGATGTTCCCGCCGTTGCCCTTGGTGCCTTGTTTTCCAGCAGTTGCAGAAATATTGCCAGAGCGTAGTTGAATGATTTTAGACGTTATTCCAATATCACCACCTTCGCCAACGGCAGTGGTCGCGGTAATGCCGCCGTTGTTTGAAATATTGATTGTATCAGCGTTAATATTAATTGTTCCAGCGTTGCCAAAACCATCATTCTTGACACTAATTAATGCGCCATCTGCAATATTTAACTTATTAGTATTAATTGTGACATTTCCCGAATCTCCTCTTAGCATCGAAGGCAGCAGGTATAGCTCTTGAAAACTTTCATTGAAATCGATAACAGATGAATTTATGAGACTGGGATTGACAGCGCCTGGGACTCTACCTATTACATCTATAGAATCAGAAGCATTAATAGTAAGGCTGTCAGCTTTCCCAGTTGAGCGGGTAGAAGTATTAATTATTGCGCTATCCCTAACTGTTAACTTTTTTGTATTAACTATTAATTTCCCACTATTACCACTGCTATAAGTTGCAGTAACTAAAGAGCTTGGAGTAAAGATATTTGGTACTACTCCAACAAGTTCTATAGAGTTTTTGGAATTTACAGTTACATCTCCTCCAGAGCCACTTCCAAGAGTTAAAGAACCAATAATACCTCCATCTTTGATACTTAAGAGTCCTGTTGAAAGGGCTAGATTGCCTGCATTACCAGAGCCAGAAGCTCTAGTAACAATAGTACTAGAAAGCTGTGAAGTGCCTGGTAAGTAACCAATTACTTGAGTAGATTCAGCAGTATTAACTGTTAAGTTACCACCTTTGCCAGTACCAAAAGTTGAAGTTAGGATTTCTCCACCATCTTGTACAGACAAATTTTTTGTAGACAGCGTAAGATTGCCACTATTTCCAGAGCCAAAAGTTGAAGTAATGATATTACTAGGTAGTTGAACAACGGAAGAGGAACCGTTAGCAACTTGAGTAAATTCGGAAGCATTCACAAATACATCGCCCCCCCTACCTATACCATAAGTTTTAGCAGCTATTGCTGCTCCATCCTGAAGAATTAGATTTTTAGTTAAAATTTCGATTTTTCCTCCATCTCCTACTAAGGTTTCATTAACCAAGCTAGTAGGAATTGCTCCGTTCCGAGAAGTTCCTATTATTCTCAATTCTTCAAAAGCATTTACAATAATGTCACCTGACAAATTTTTCCCTTGGTTTTGAATTAAAAATATTGAGCCCCCTCCTAATTCCACCTCAGCAGCTTGTGCTTGAATAGAACCACTACCAAAGCCACTAACATCTGCTATTGATTGTTGAGATAGTTGAATATTCTTGAAGCTAATGGCATCTTCATAACTTAAATTCCAACCATTAGAAGCTGGATTAATGTGTACTACTCCTTTATCAACACTACCTAACTCAATTCGCCCTTCACTTGCCCCAAGTTTTCCTCCCTCTAAAGTTACGTCACCACCCACTAAAGCCAAAGTCTTTTCTGGTTTGACACGTAAGCCATTTGAGCTAATGGTTCTAATAAATGGTGAAAATGGGCTATTGAGAGTCAGATTGTGTCCTGTACCTTGAGCTTTAATTACGCCTGGATTACCATCAAATCCTAAACCAATAGGTGAACTCACTGTTAATAAGGGTTGATTTTGTGGAGCTTTTGCACTGAATTGGCTACCATCAGCAAAGTTAATTCTGTTAGCAGTGGTAGCTAAAAATGAGCCACCGATATTTAGGACAGCATTAGGGCCAAGAATAATCCCATTAGGATTAATTAAAAATAGATTAGCATTGCTGTTAGCTTTCAAAAAACCGTCAATGTTAGAGACAGATAAACCAGTTACTCGACTAATAATGTTTTGAACATTCAAAGTATTATTGAAGTAGACAGTACTACCTGTGGATAAGGAAAACTGCTCGAAGCTATGAAATAAGTTGTTTCCTACTTGCGTCCCTCCATTAATATTGATCGTCTTATCCTGGGAAGTAACTAGAGAATTAATCGGTAATGTATTATCTGGAACAATCTGCGCTCTAACTGATGAAGAGAATAATACATAAAATATGGAAGCTAAATGTTGCCAACAAGCAAGGGAAATATTTGATTTTTTCATCTCAATTTTAAATGACGCTTGGAATTAACTCCAGGGAGTATAATTTTTCTGTGATAACTTAACTTTAAGATGTTATATCACGATGAAAGACAAATAAATTACCTGTTGCACCTCGTCCTACCCTAATTTCTTGATCTAAGTAAGAGGTTATCCACAGAGCCTCTCTTTGTAGAAATTCTAATACTGGTATTTTCAACTCAGGAAAACTCCAATTAGATAGTCCAAAAGGTTTTGTTGCTTGTATGGAAAATGAGTTAAAGGACACTGTGGCAGTTTTCTCATCTGTATCCCATTTCCAATGTCCATTAGCTTGTAACTGCCACTCACCTAAAATAGGTAATTCAACCTGGGCGCTATTAGAGGTTGAGATTTTTCTGGTATTATTGACACTAGCCAATCTTTGCCACACGCGTTTAATTTTGATTCCACCTAAAAAATCTGGAATTGATGCAATCTGGCGTGTGACAACTGTCCCAGCAGATGCATACACTAATTGCCAGTTACCTAATAGAGAAGGAAGATCGTTAGGTTGAAGTGGTTGCAGAATAGGACTTATGTCCTCCAACTGTTGTATAAGTTGATCGATAAGTTCGTCAGAGCTTGGAAATAGGCTTTGCTGTAGTCCTAATTTCTCTATACGTAATAAAAGCTCAGTTTTTAAAGCAAATCTCGCTGCATTATCTTCTACCATGTCTATATTCTTCTTTTATGCTTGAAAGTTACTATCAATAGTAATTATTACTCATCAGTGATATTTTTTAACTACAACCAGTCAATCAACTAAATCTGCATGGCGCTGGTTAAGTATTCAAGCGTTAGTATAGGTGTTGAAGTTAGCAGTATCGAGTATCTATAGTCTATAGGTTGCGATCGCAGATATTTCTTTTGTTTGTAAGCTAAGAGCTGATTCGTAAAGAAAATTTTAAGGATATCCAATTCATTGCTGGGTAGGACTTTGAGAGAATAAACGCTTAATTGGCTCAAATTGCTGAAACCCTTATAAATCAGGACTTTACTTTAGTTTATAATTAGCTATAATGCACTACAAATGCGTAAGTAATATTGGTACTTTAGTTTGGCAATACTTGGAATGCCAGCAACATATTTTTTGTAACTCATAGAAATTATGGAAACTCAGCTAAATCGGGAACACAAGAAACACAATAGACAATCGTTCTTCATTGAAAGCAGTTGCTTGTATTATTGACAGCGCTACTAGTAACTGAAAAAAGTAATTTTTCTGCAACAAAACTTTCTTTTGTAAGAATTGCTGATTTCACATCACCTTCACAAGTGAAAATCATGATTTTCACCCTGAACTTAAGATGTAAACATTTATTAGCTTGATATTAAATGTTTAGCATCTCAGAAAATTTTGATAAATAGCTAAAGCTGATGACTGGCATCTGTGGTCAGGATTAATTTTTAACCTCCAAATACTCTGCTTTGGGCTTAAAAAAGCAAATACACTCTTTATTCGCTTTGGATGTAACGAAAGTTCATATCCCCCTTGTAGTTAGAAGCTTTAGCTAAATCTTTGAGGTTCTGTACGCCGCTGCTGCCCGTCGATAAGCCAAGTGGTAAAACCAGGAACTTTCGCAATTACATATATAAGGATGAATAGTGATTGAGTAGTTGTCGAAGCTAACAATTGTATGGTTAAGATTATCGTATTTTGTATAACTGATAACACGAAGCCAAGATATTATTACAGTTTTCCAGCCTTGAATGAAATTACCGCTCCACTCCAAACTACCCTCATTGAGCCACACCAGTAGGAAGTAGACGAGAATTCCAATAACAGTATTGATCAGTGCAAAAACTCTCGGTGTTATCTGGGTTTGACGAAGTATCAGCCATTGCGCCAGACTGAGAATCACACCAAAGATGACGGCAGCGATTGCACACAGAATAACATTACCTAGAAAAGTGAACGGATCTACCGCAAATTTAATGATTAGCGTGATAATCGGGGCAGAGAGCAAAAAGCTCAGGAGTAGGCTAGCACTAATCGCAAGAAACCAGTAACGACCGAGATAACCAAGGCGAAATTCTAACAACGACTCTTGTACTCCAAACAAAGTCGTCCAAAATGCAATACCCGCCGTTAAATAATCAAGCATTAGCCGTTGTTTTACCCATGTGCTGAAGAGGGTATTTTCTAGGATAAGCTGAAATTGAATTCAGTTGGCACAAGTCAGAAGTCAGAATTGAATTTAGGCTCCTGACTTATAAAGTCTTTCTTGTTAACTGTGGTATTGAACTGATTTTCGTCAAAGTATTCTTTCATCGGTGCAAAATATAAAAAGCAATAAAAAACCCCAACCTGTTTAAAGGATGGGGGCATAAATAAAAACACTATATTTCATGATGACACAATTCAATATTTGTTTGACTGCTGTCAGCCTGGAGGTGCGGCAATGAACAAACCACCATCCAGACGCAAAAAAGCTACCTCTGCGGCATCTGTTGAACCAAAGCCAGCCACCGACTCTACTCCCGAAAATATTTCTGCCCAAGACAAGCCAGCCTCAGCAACGATTACGGTGACTGCTGTTGAAGTTACAGAGTTGACTCTTGAAGAACAAAGCTTACGCTTGCAATTGGAACGTCAGGTAGAAAGGGCATTTTTGTCAGCAGGTCAGGCGCTGATGGAGTTGCGGGATCGTAGATTGTACCGTTCCACGCACCGGACTTTTGAAGAATACTGCCGCGATCGCTTCAATTATAGTCGTGACGCGGCTTACTTAAAGATTTCGGCGACTGTGGTTTATGAGAATCTTCAAAAGTTTTTGCCGACCAATGGTCGGCAAATTCCAATGCCGACCAATGAACGACAATTGCGTTTTTTGGCGAAAGCTGAATTGGAACCAGCTGTGCAAGCGGATGTATGGCAACAGGCAGTAGAGCAAGCTGGCAATAAGATTCCATCTGGTCGCATAGTGAAAGACGTAGTGGATAGGATACGCGAAAGGACGAAAGTACCTAATCCTTACCACATTGGGGAAATATGCATTTTTCTGCCCAGAGATAATCCAGACTTGAGGGGTAAAGCAGGTTATTGGGGCGTGATAAGTCACGTTGGGGAATACAGCTGTACACTCCAGACTTGGGACGGCGACTATACCGTGAAGATTGAACACCTAAAGTTACTGGAATTGCTTGATGAAGATTGCCAATTCATGCAGCAGTTATGTGTGAGGTTACGGCAGTTGCATCAAGTGGCCAGCCGTGACTCTTCTGTAGATTGGCTGTTGCAGGGGTTGGGGAAACAAGCTAAACCGTATCTGTCATCCTTGCAGGCAAAGCTGCTGGTGGCTATGGAACGGGAGTACAAAATTGAGTGGAGGCAACAGAAATGATGGTGCAGCGAGGAAACAATAATTTAATGCAACAAAGTTCACTTATCGAGTTTTATTTCAAATATTTCTCGCCACAATTCAAATTCCGGACAATTACACCAAAGGGTAAGGAACCCATCAAAAAGTTTAGTTCCTGAATTTTGAACTCCCCTTGGGAGAACTTGGATCAAGATAGGAATATCTAAATCACATTTCCAATTTTCTATTTCTTTTTGAATTTGGGCAATAGTGTCTTGATGGAATCCTCGGTCGTTGTTAGAACACTGAACAAGTAAACATCCACTATCAGAATCTTTGACTCGCTTGAGCGAGAAATTAATCTGCGTCCACATTGATTGGACTTCATTGAAAATATTAGGCAAACCATAGTAATTGCCTAATATTGCCTTGCGGCGTTTCGATTCACCCATAAGTCCCCCTCAGCAATACAAATTTTGACAAGGATGACGAAGAAGATAAGGAATCTCCTGACGACGAGTAAGCTCAATAGCGCTCAGACTAACCCTCTGGAGGTAATTAACTACTAATACTATTGTAACGATAAATCAAGGGTTTCAAGTATTTTGTAGTTGCAAAAATTGGGGATTTTGCCAAACCTGATCTGTCATCCTTGCAGTCAAAGCTGCTGGCGTTTCTTGAAAGAGAATACAACCTGGTTTGTCAGCAGCAGAAGCAATGAATTTATTGAGTGTCAAAGCAGCTTGAAAGTTCAAAATTTCAAATCAAATCGGGTTAGTGTTAGTGATTGGAGAGCTTTTCACCCAAATATTCCGACTGTTATAAAAATCACCACGCTGTTCTAGTGTAAACCCACCCAGCAATAATCCTAACCATACTTCTACCATCGGCATTTGCAACACACGTTGCAGTTTAACTAAAGAAATCTCATCTTTGACATTTATCAGGTAGTTAGCGATCGCTCTCTGCCATTTTTGGACATCCTCATCTGATGCCAAATTGCGGACATCTTCTAAAGTTGTCACCTCATCGAGCATTGCCAAAACATTCACTTTTTCAACAGGTGCTGCTACAGAATCACCCTCCTGATTAGGAGATGAAAATTGGTGTGGGCCATGTGGTCTAAAGGTTTGTGGTGTTTGCGGTTCAATCAAATCATCTAAATCTAGGTGCATTGTTGTCCGCACTAGACCAGCAAAGATATTAGTACTAATAATTGGCCCCTTTGGGTTATTGCGATCGCGGGTATCTTGCAACAGGATCTCGGCACGAGACTTGAGAATATCCGCAATTTGACTGAAGGCAATACCTGCGGTTGATAATTGGGTTTCAATAGGTAAATCATGCAGTTCTGTATCCAAGCACTGCCATACTGCATCAAGGGAAGAAGTTGGTGGAGATTCGGACAACTCATCCAGCACATCCCAGATTGTTAATTGGTGGTATGTGGTCATTGCTACAATTCAGGATTTAACGGGCAGGGTCGCACTGGGCAGTAGCTTGAGGTAATCTCAAACATATCCTTATATTGATATAGTGAAACACTGTATTGTTTAGCAAAAGCCTGCAACACCTGATCTGTATAGGCGCGGATCTTGCCAGCCGTTAGTCCAAAGCAGTGAATTGGTTCTAAGCGACAAATAGGCTGTTGCCCCAGCCAGAGTTCTGCGCCCAAGGCGTGCAATGGTTTATCGCCTGATTCTTTATACAAATACAGCACTGCAAAATATGTTGCTGGTGGTTCGACTGTTACTGAATCAATTTCTGCTGAATTATTCTGGGAGCGGTGGCGATAAAATGAGCGGCGATTGTGGCAGACTTTAGGATTCCAACATCCATCCCCTGCTGTTCCATGCAGCACTTTAGCTTGGGTTGTTGGTAACTTGGCGCATAACTGACACTTGGGATCTAACGGCTTGGGCATAATCTACTCTGCTTCCTCTTCACCAATCGCGCGATAGTAAGCAGCGATCGCCGCCTCTTGTTCGCTGCGGAGGGTATACCGCCGAAACGCTTTCTCGCTTTGATGCCCCGTTAACTTCCGCGCATGACTGGGGTCAACACCCAATAGCAATAAGTCAGTAGCGTAAGTATGCCGAAAGGAATGAGGATGTAAGTCTTCAATATGAGCAAGTTCACCAATTTTTTCTACAGCGAAGTAAATGCCGTGATAACTCAAGCGTTCACCTTTATATGAAGCATGGTGTGAAATCATTAGTGGGCTAAGGCTGTTTAACACCTCTCCTTGTTGTTCTCGCGATCGCAAATACTGTGCCAAAACTTCTCGGCTTTCCTTTTTTAGTGGAACTAAGCGTGGTTCATTAGTTTTGGTATCGGGTAAAAACAGTAGCTTGCCATCAAACGACCCAACATTTAATTCCACAATTTCTCCAGCCCGCAGCCCATGACTGAGAATGTGAACCAGTGCTGTATCCCGTTGCTTTGTTTCTCCCAATAACTCTAATGCTGACCACACCCGCTCCATCTGTTCTGGGGTTAAACTCTGGGCTGGTGGCAGTGGCACTTTTTCTAGTTTTATCCCCAGTGTAGGATTAGTAGCAATAATTTCAGGATACGTGTAAGACATCCATTTAAAAAAGCTTTTGAGTGCCGCAATTCCCGCATTAATGCTGCTTTTTGAAAGCGGTTTACCAACATCAGTCAGCATTTCATCTCTTAGGTATTCTTTATATAGCGCAAGATGACGTGGACGCAGTTCATGATAGTGCAGCTCACTCCAAGCCAAAAATCGTTTGAGTTCTCGTTCGTAAAGCTTGCGGCTGTTTGGTGCGAGATTGGTGCTGCGTAAAAACTCCAGTACTTTTATCCACCGTATGTCTGTGGGTGCAGCTATTTTTCCTGCCCTGCTTCTAGATTCTCCCTGTGGGGTTGATGGTCCTTGATCCTGTATGTGGATCAACTTGATTGGCGGTAGGTTGTCAAACTGAGGATTATTTACCATCTTGATCGCGATCGTCTAGAAGCAGTATGGAACTAACACCCAAAATTGTATGTGAATTTAGGGAAAATCTGGCTACCGTGTCACTAGTACTTCACCAACCCAAAAATGCGCTTGTGGAGGTCGGCGCTTGTGCAGGGGAGCAGGGGAGAGATTTGTACAAGTTCTTTCCCCTCTGCCCCTGGGCACCTCTGCCCAAGAGCTTGCCACCACGCAAAGTTTGTGTGGCGAAGCACTAGAATGCTTCTCAATCTTGGTACTGAGGTGAATTGTTGAAAATGTCTACAAATCTTGGGTAAGTGAACTAACTCTCCGTAAAAAGCCGCCATAATCGGACAGTTCACTCTGTACTGATAGTGAGCTGCCCAAAGCTCAATCCACCTGACAATGCAAATAAATCTGCTCCATCGGCAAAGTCAGTAATCGTAGGGAGCAACGCGAAAAAGTGAGATTGTCATTAAATGAGCAGGGGAAACAGCAGGGCTGTTTCATTCGATATGGAGATGGCATTTGTCAATATCATTGGCGATGTCTTTGAGGACATAACTGATGGAAAACCCACATTTAGAACTGGAAAATTCCCCTTTTTTCCAGGAAAATCAAAGTGATCATGATCCGGAAACCTTTGACATTGTGAGCTTTGGAGGGAACGAAACAGCCCTGCCTTCAGCACCAATACACCTCAACAGATAAATTTGTTAACCGAACCGTATTGAAATCAGAAATGCTAATTAGACAATCAGGAATTTCAATGTATTTCTTGTAACTCTAGAGAATTTTCAATATCCTCCAGAATGATATCTGTTAAAATCTTTGTTGAGTATCTGCAATACATCGTTTCAGACGAGTCAAAAAAGCCATTTTCAAAGTATTTATTAGCAGGAGAGCCACCTCCACAGACAGAGAAATATGGACAGGTATGCTGACACAAATCTACCCCTGCTTGAATATCTTGATTGATTCTCTGAAATCGATCTGTTTCACAAGCTGATTCAAACGTGTCATGTTTCACATTACCCAAAATAAAATCACCATAAGTAGAACTTTTCATAGATAAAAGTTCTGGCGAGAATGTGGAAAAATTACCTTGATAGTCTATGCTGATGATTATGAAAGGTGTAAACTGTTCTTTTATTTCTTTGGATATTCCGTAACAAATCTTACTTTTAAGCTTCTCAAACTCTCTAACTTTTAAATCCCAATTTGTGCTTTTTACTAATTCATAAAAACGTACCATAAAATTACGGTAGCGTTCTTCTATGCCCAAAGTCTCAAAAGATGATGATTCATGAGCGCCTATTTTTTCGTCAATATTAAATCCCACTTTTTTAATGCCATTTTCCATGAAGAAATTGAACATCTCTTCTGGATAATCTAAAGAGTCTTTAGTCAGTACAGCAATTACACGAAAGTCAATATTATTTGCTTTGAGCAGTGATATTCCTCTCATTGTGCTGGCATGAGTACCCAAGCCTTTCCTAGTCTTGCGGTGAGCATCATGGATAAAATCCAGACCATCAAGGCTAATACCCATCTGCACTTGATAGCTTTTAATCAAATCACACCAATCTTGATTAATGAGTGTTCCATTAGTTTGAATGGACTGATATATGGTGCAGCGATTTTGGTTGAAGTCTTGATTGAGGTTATTAATAATTTGAAATGCCGCATGATAAAAAGCGACCGGCATAGACAAGGGTTCACCTGCGTGCCAAATCACAGTAAATTCGTGATCAATTAATTGGCTGTGAAACAAATTTTTAAAGATTGGTTCGAGTAAATCGAGTGACATCTGAGCTTTAGATTGGCGATTGGGTAGATAGCAGTAATCGCAATCTAGATTACAGAAGGGAGTGGGTTGAATGATGAAGAGTTTGACGGGTACAATGTTAGCGTCTTGCATGGATTTCGTCACCAAATTTTTAGACGTTATAGTTTGCACGGTTCGGGCTACTTACTTGTTCCATGGGGGAGGTGGGGGAGGGGACATTGCCGATGCGCCTAAAAAAATATCTTTACCCTCTAGATAATCTTGCCGTGAAGATACAGTGCAATACGAGTCTATGAATTCTTCTCCTCTCTGCTGTATATGTTTTCTCACCTTCAGTAACCGCTCTTCTATGTTTGACTCTGAAATGCTTGCAGCCTCAACTACAGCAGAACTAAAAATCATAGCAACTATTGTTACTGTAAAAATTTGCAAATCTTTCCATTCATTATGTTTTGATTCCATTAGTCAAAACTCCTATTTAGGTTGACAGAATGATAAATTCTTTTTGGCATCAGGATGGGTTGCGAGATAGTCCTGAAGCCAATCACAACCACTTGCTACCAAGTTATCTAAGTTGTCACTAACCTGTTGTTTCTCACCCGAAATATCCCAGAAACGGACAATCCCTTTGTCGTAACCAGCAATTAGAATATTCTGATGGGGATTGAAACTGATGCTCAATACTGGCATTCGACCTATGTAGCCTGGAAATTCTTCTTGTTTCTCACCCTGTATAGTCCACAAGCGGACAGTGTCGTCAACGAAACCAGTGGCTAAGAGCTTCCCATCAGGGCTGAAACTGAGGCTCCAAACACTACCCAGATTTGGCAAAGTTAGAAGAGCCTTGGGAGGTTGGAGGTTTTGGAAATCCCACAGGCGGACAGCACCACTTTGGGAGCCAGTAGCTAAAAGCTTCCCATCAGGGCTAAAGCTGAGGCTATAAACTGGATCTTGAGAGACTTGAAATTCTTCTTGTTTCTCACCCTGTATAGTCCACAGCCGGACAGTGCCGTCAACGGAGCCAGTGGCTAAGAGCTTTCCATCAGGGCTGAAGTTGAGGCTTAAGACTTTATTTCCTGGAACTTGGAATTGATTTTTTTGTTGACCATGTAAGGTCCACAGGCGGACAATGCCATCATCAGAGCTAGTGGCTAAGAGCTTTCCATCAGGGCTGAAGCTGAGGCTCAAGACTCTACCTCCGGGAACCGGGAATTGATTTTTTTGCTGACCCTGTAGCGTCCACAGACGGACAGTGCCGTCGGCGAAGCCAGTAGCTATGAGCTTCCTATCCAGACTGAAACTCAGACTATACATGTCACTCTGAGGCATTGGGTGGAGAATCAGGTTATTTTTTTCGTGGATGTTATTCAAAATTGTTTGTAAGACTTGGATTGAGTTATTTTTATACTCCTTAATTGAAGGTGCGAGGAAAGGGTTCCAAGTGAGTAATGGATTTTTTAATAAAGTTGAGAACCTATTTCCTGCCTGGATTGTGTTAATTAATCCAACAATCTGTCCAGAGGGTCGAGAGGATTGAGGATTATAAGTATCCAAAGCTTGTTCTATCTTAGTCTTCACTACTAATAATTGATGTATATGATTACTTACGTGAAAAAACAATGCTGACATAATAATGCTGAATAATACAATTTCTCCCCCAATTAAACTGCCTCTCCGAATCTGTTTTTCTGCTTTCTGTTTTCCTTTTTCTTTTTCTTCTTTGAGTCTTTTTTCCAGTAAGTATCGGTCACGCCATTTTAAAATCGGTAAAGCTATAATGTCGTGAAAAATCTCATAGCGTTTTATATCTAAATGATTAGGAGCTTTGACTGTACGCAAGATGCGTTGTCTGTCGAGTTTGTCTAGCACCGATATGAGTTCACCTTCGTTAAGCCCAGTAGTCTCCGGTAGGTCGAGTAAAGGATAAGCAATCTTAGTCCCTCCTGCACTCACTAAGTATTTAAAGACAGTTGCCATAGCATTCCGTTCTCTGTCTGAAAGAATATTCATCTGTTCACTGAGATGCTCGTTGGCGATCCTTTGGGCACCAGTTATGTTCTTCTCTGGAATGCTGAATTGATTCAGTGTCTCTAATCTTAGGCAGCGTGAGCCTTTTTTGCCGATCTCTTCTTTCCAGAGGCGCTCCATTACCAGCTCTAAAAAGGGAGCTTCAATTTCTACATTTCCCTGGGAGGTAGAAGGAATACTTATCCTACCCTGATCGGTTTCGATGAGAGAAACCATACCCACCTGAACCTGATTTAAGACCTCCTCAACTAGTTCGGGTTCGATCGCGATCGCCTGGCTGGTTTGGTCGCTTGGTTCTTCAATCGGTTTGACTAAATCAGCAATCTCTGAGTCTTCCTCTAGTTGTTTAATCTGCAAGGGGTTGTCAAAAATACCAGGGATGCGCTGTTCAAAATATTTGAGCAGGCTTAATTCCTCATCACGGATAGCAATCAAGAAATGGACAGGCAGTTCCGAACTATTGACCGCATGGGCAAATTCGGCAACAAAGCTTCCTTCTCCCATGTCCGGCTGCTGATACTGAAAATACTCTTCAAATTGGTCAAGGATGATAAAAAGTTTACCCTTTCCTTGTTTTCCACCAATATGCTCCGCCCACTCCTGTAAAGTTTGAGCCAATGAAGCCCCGACTTGAGGAACTTGAATATTAGGAAAGAGTGTTGTGATCTCTCTGGCTAGCTGCTGTTTTAAATTAACAACCGGATTACCGCGCCAGGAATGAAAAATAACAGTAGCTATTTGGGCTATGCCCTGATTGTGTAGATTTTGCTGGGCAATCTGCTGCAAGCGATGGGCAATACCATACTTGAGGATGCGACTTTTTTCCATGCTAGCTGTGGAGAGCAGGGTTAGTCGCGAGGTCATCAAATGGTTGGTGATAATCTGTTGCAGGTTGTATTGCCCAATTGGCTTGACAATTGCGTCTCGTGCTGAAAGTCGGTCAAGGCGCTGGAGTAGCAGTTGATTGTCAAATATATTGATAATTCGCCCCTGGAAGTGATTGAGTTTGGCTAGAGCATCCTGGCGCATAGCAATCAGGAAATTGATCGACAAGCTGGGATGATTGACCCATCGGGGAAACTCATCGGCGAAGGTTCCTTCTCCAGACTCCTGTGAATGATACTGAAAATATTCCTCAAATTGGTCGAGAATAATGAAAATTTGACCTCTTTGTGGTTCTCCACTCAACATCTCTGTCCAGGTTTGCAGACTTTCGGTGATTGTTGCCTCATCTTTCAAACTAGTCGGGTCAATTTTTAGCGCTGCGGCTACGGAATTCCGAATCTCGTTTACTACCAGTTCAAGTGGATTATCACTGTGCCAGGCATTGAACACAACCACAGCCCACTGAGGCTTACCATCATGTTCTTGTCGATTTTGTTCGACATCTCGGTGGAACTGAGGAACAACACCAGCTTGCAGAATGGAACTCTTGCCGACTCCACTTTCCCCCAGCAGGACTGTCAGGCGTGAAACCCTAAGATTTCTGGCGATCGCTCTTTTTTGCTCATCCCGTCCAAAAAAGAATGGTGCGTCTTTTTCTGAAAATGGATTTAAACCCAGGTAAGGTACTTCATCCATAGAATTAACTCCAAAGCTGATACAGGGACTTCTTGGGTGGCAAATTTTCTATCCCATTGGCTAAGTCAGTACAGTAATCTTCTAAGCGGCTATCGATCAGTTCTACCTGTCGCCTATTCCAAAAGGTTTTATCTAGTTCCCCTGGCTTTGATTGATGGATCATCCAAGATTTTTGCCCAACTACCCGTTTTCCCCAGATTCGATTGATGATAACGCGCAGATCCGGATCGCTGGGGTTATAGCCCATAAACAAGATATTGTGACTTTCCCATAAAATTTCCAAAACATCCTTAGGTAGCAATTGTCCAATCTCTCGGTAGACTAAATAATTGATATGATGATCTTCAGTAATGACAAAATTGCACTGTTGACTCTCAATTAAGTCAACTACGCCATAGAGCTTGAGAATAACCGGACAATCTTTTGCTTTACCGATGACTTCCAATTGATTGGGCTTGTCAATGGGACGGGCTTTCTCTTCAAACGGCTTATATTTGAATCGACCACGTGTTTCTTCACCTTCCGCTACATAGAACACTAAATCAAATGGTTGATTAGCTGCTCTAAAAGCCCGTTCTAACATATCATCGTAATTGGTAGTTACGATTAACTGGTAAGGCAAAGGATATTGCTTCTCTTTCATTTTTCCAGGGAGATTAGCCAAGAACAGATAAAATCGACTAGGACTGTATCTCCCTCTCAACACTTCGTACAATCTTTCGTAAACATTCTTGATGCCGTAGGTGAGTTGGATATATTGGGCAAGGCACTGAAGATTCATCTTCGCAATGGCCAGTGCTTGTTCATTAGCGAGTGCACAAGCTGTAGTATTACCTTGTAGTAGGGCTTTCTTGACAGGGCAATCTGTGGGCAGATCATCTGCACTGACAAGGCAGAGTGGGCAGGGGGCCCCCACTAAATTTTTATAGGGAGAACCGAAATCTTGGGCTAAGTAATCTACTAGTTCAATCTCACTAAGTCTTGGATTTGTTAACTGGTCATCAAATAAGTTGAACCCCGGACCAATGAAGGGAACTAATAGTCCGCTTTTTAGAGCGTTAATAATATCTAGGTAGTGGTGATTAGTCGGGGGATTCTCAGGCAGGCGTAATTTGAGTTGGGTATTATTCCAAAATACTATCAAATCATCCGATATTCCCTCCAAATCGAGGGCAATACAACCGAAGTCACAGGCATCTTTATAGGTACGGCCAGCGATTAGGGCACCATAAAAACCGACCGCAAATTTAATGGCTGCTGTGTCCTCAATCTGATTTTTGATGCCAATTACGTAATTGATATATTCATTGATTGCCTCAGCTTGAAATTCGGAATAGCAAGCATTTAAGAGAACACACTGAACTTCATTCCTAAATTTCTCAAATAGTTTTACTAGGGCTTCTGCACTCACTAGCTGAGACTGTCCTGCTTCATTCTCGAAAAATAAACCTGCTTCCTTTCCATGTCCAGAAAAATGGACAATTTCTGGTTTTTCGGCTTCTAGAACCCGAATTAAGTCACTAGGGGTCACTGCCAATTTAAAAACAATTTCAAAGTTATCGCGATTTTTAGAGCGATCTAATTCTTGCTCGATTGCTTTGATTTCTTTATCTACCCGCAACCTTAGATGATTTTCTGGGCTGGCTGTTAAAATTAGTATTTTTTTCTTAGACATTGAAATTTCATCTTTACTTTCTTATCCACGCGTTTTCTTGTTTTTAGTAGCTTTATTGCTTTCTTCTAGTTCTGTTTCGCTGAAATTAGAATTACTATCCTCCTGTTCTCCACGCATTATTTTTCTCTTGATACCTCTTTTTATTTCTACAAGTTGATCTTCGGTTAAACTACTCTTGATCTCCTCATTACTAAAAATTGGTACAAGGGTGACTTTTATAGTATGTATATCTTTGCGCTCTAGTTTTCCAGATGCTTTCCCACTAGCTTGTAATTCGCCCATTTTGAAAAAATCTACTCCTAGAACACTAATTTTTAAATCAGATGTTCCCTTTACTTCACCTTCAAGAGATCCCTCTTTTGAAACTGCTACATTAATCTCTAATTCTGCTTTTTCTAAAAAAAATATTGGTGTATCTTCTGTCGGTTTTAAGTCCTCTTTTACTTGGGCAATAAATTCATTTAAGCTAATTTTGTTGGACATTTTAATTTCTATTTAGGGAAGTGTTTACTTTTGTAAAAGTATAAGTTAGCAATATTTATAAGAAAAACGGAATAGAGTTGTCACTAATAACTGACCAATGAAAATAGTGAATTGATTATTACCCCCTTGCTGAAACAGAGCTGTTTCATTCCCTAAAAGACCTTAATTTACAACCGTATCAGCTAAAAAAATCAGGTCGTTAAATAATCTAATTGGATCAAAAACCAGGCGATACCTTCTCTCTCAGAGACACTATCACGAACGGCAGGGCTTCACAAACGCACTTAAATTTACTGGTTGGAGTAGTAATTTTTCGATTGCCAACTCACTAATTTTTTTGGCTGACACTCTTGACAAATCCTTATCTGAGCGAATGAAACAGCCCTGCCTTGCTGAAGCGAAAACAAATACAAAATTCTCTTAACTCTTACCTTAAAATTTTCATGTGTTAGCAACACTCAAACCTCTTACATAAGGTAGAAACTGATTTATGAGTATTGTGCTGACTGCCACAACTGTAAAACTGCTCTAACATCTTAATATAGGCAAAATTAATCAATATGAAGCAATATCAGCAAAAGTTGGAGGAGTATTTCCAAAGTAGTAGAAGAGGTTATATAACTACCGCCAACCTTCATCACTGCTAAACTTTGTTGGTATTAATGGTTTACCTGAAGGTGACGATGCTTCTGTATCAATCCAATCCAGTAGTCCTATCAGCAGGCTTTCGATGTTTAAAGGTGAGCTGATAAAGAAGACGATTGGATTTTTTGCTGGGATCTTTAAATTGGTGTTTAGACTCAGCAATTCTCATTAACTGGTGCGTACTCGACAACCTGAACAACTTGATTTTTGGCAGACGGAGAATAGCATTCTTTCTCCTTTTCACAACTTTGCTAAAAGTTTGTATGAAGACTATGATGCTGTCAAAGCCGGTGTAACGCTTTCAGTGAGCAATGGCCCTGTTGAAGGTCACATCAACCGATTAAAGATGTTGAAACGGCTTTCTTTACGGTCGCTCGCGCCGGGATAGATTTACTTGAGTGACGGTTCTTGCTGGCTATATAAAGCGCGGGCAGGTGAGGGTGAAAAGTAAACTGTATTTTTGCGATCACCTCTGGTGGGCGGGTACGCCATCGCTCAACTAAGAGCATCCCCAAACATGATCACCAAAAGTGGACAAGACGCTTAGGCATCCATATAGTGGGCGTTTTAGCTTAACTTAGTGCCATTCCCCTATGTCCCGTGGCTACCAAGTTTAAGGTCTTGAATCAGGAGGTGATGCAGGTCTTGAATCAGGAGGTGATGCAGGTTTTGAATCAGGAGGTGATGCAGGTTTTGAATCAGGAGGTGATGCAGGTTTTGAATCAGGAGTTGGTTCAAAATTACCAAGCTGACGGCGCAGTTCCTGGCGATCACTCTCGAAAGTAATAGCTTGATCCACAATAAACCAGTTGCCACGATCCACAACTTGTGGATATAGCATCACTGCCGCCTTAACCTGCTGATCTCCAAAATTCATCTCCTTAATAATCTGACTAGCTTGGGCAGATGTGAAGTAGTTTTGAGGCACTGTCTGAGCTAGAAATTCAAGATATTTGGGCCAGCTACGGCGAAGAGCATCCATTAGTTGGTTAAAAGCAGTATTACTTATGACGGTGAACTGAATTTGTCTGCAATTTACCGATTGTGTATACCAACCGTGAGATTCCCAGCCGTTTTGGGCATCATAAGAGAGATAAGCTACATATAATTTTTCTCTATCTTTATCACTATTACAAAAACGGATTTTTGAAAATGATTCTGCGTGTCCTGGTAATTGAACAAAAAGTGAGCTAAGGATTGCAACTAAAGATCCACAAAGTACTACAGAGTTTTTTGTAAACATAATTTTTTTCTTGAATTAATATAGAAAGTTTGCTGTAAAACAGCGAAATCTTTATAAAAGAAAAGTTATAGATTCTTTAAGTTAATTAGAAAACTGTCTATTTGATTGAGTTTATTTTAGTTTTCTAATTAAGCGGAAAGAGTCTTTTTCCCCTCTTAGCTACTCCAAAATTATAGGGAATTAATTGAAAAAATATTGTTGGTAAATAACTTCTAATATCTAGAACAAAGTGCCAATACAAAATATTCTAGAGCGTATTTTAAAACTATAGAAATTCTAAATAAACACTAATGGTCTATACCTTTAGGGAAAATAGACAACCGATATCAAGAATTAAAAGTCTCTGCTAAAAAATCAATAAAAAATGCAATATTATTTAAAATTTTAAGTCAAGCAATAAATGCCTCTATGCTGATTGGGGCAATCACATTTATTGATAGTGAGCAGTAGCAAGAGATATTGGAGCAAAAGCAACGGGGCGTGATTTTAGTCGGTGACTCGTCGCTCAATTAGGCGATGCTGGGACGGGGCAATAGTTAACTCTTGGGGATGTCTTGGTTATAAAAGCCCTGCCCAGCACTCCACTGCGCCACCTAATTGCAACGAGTTCTTGAATTCTGGAAGGAAAGACGCCTTGACTATCGGCAGCGAACGCTTGGCTTGATGGTACTACACGGTAGAGAAAACTAGCTAGACACTTACGAGATCTATACTATATGGATCGTTTTGAAATTCATATTTTTTTCCATCTGACAAAGTGTATGATCTATTGACTCTTACATCCTCTTTTACATTACTATCAAATGCAAGGATTCCTTCTTTCGCTGTCAAATTTAATATCTCATTGGGTTTTTGTGTCCGTGGCACACCATCTATAGTGTAGCCTACATTATAATTGGTAGGGTTGCTAATAGTGAACTTCTTCTGTCCGCCAGTAATAATTTCGCAATCTTCTTCATTCAAACCTTTAAAAAGGTCGTGATTAGTAGAAGTAATTTTATCCATTCTCAACATGGCTTTACCCTTGATTTAAATTGATACAAGTATATAAAGAGTAGTAATTAACTTTCATTTATAGAGGAAGTTAATTAACCTATTAGAAGCAATATTGCCGCTAAAACCACCTTTCTTAAGAACTAGATTTTAACTTGAAGAATACCTCTTATGAGATAGAAGCTAATAGTTCTAAATATATTACTGTTGATGGAGTCAAAGTAGGTGATAATGTTTTAAAAGTAGGCGTAGATATAGCGTAGATACCGTACTCACTTGTCAAGCGCATTGCTGTTTCAACGCGTAGTTTTGGTCAAACGGCTGCCTCTTTGTAACAACAGCCCAAGCAATGTGCAATAATTTTCGTGCAGCCGCACAACGTGCTACTTTCATGGGCTTGCCCGCAGCCCTTAATCGGTCGTAGAAGGTTTTAATGATTGGATTAGTCTTTGGACTAAAGAGCTAGAGAAAAGCAGTCAGTAATGACACTGACTGCCGTAAAGTCAATGGATATTGTTAATAAATCATTGACAGCTATGATACTGACACAATTAGAAAAATTCCACCAAGCCCTGTATGATTGTCTGGGCTTGGCTAAAGACGCAGTATTTGAATTGATGGATGCAGTATTGACAAGTCCAAGTATCCCATCATTTGTCAGCTTGTCTCAAAGCCCAGTATTTCGACGCCAATGCTCGAGTATTTATGCAGCGCTGCATGATAGTCGTCCACCTAGAAAGAAACTGATGAAGCTGCTGGTGAAGGAGGTAGCCACAAACGAGCAGCCATTTCTAGCAGGAGAGCATAGCTTTTGGTCACGACCAGAAGCGAGGAGTATCCCCTCAATACTTTGGGGTAAGGAGTTATTCTGGCATCCACGACCAACCAAACGAGCGACCTGTTTTGAAACCATAAAGCGAGCAACTTGCTCATCTTATGCTTACAGTGACAGTATACACGATCGCGGTGTGAAGACAAAATAACGTACCCTTATCTTTTATCCGACATAAACTACGATAAAAACTACTTTCCTTGATACATAACACTTTCACCAACATGCGATCGCTCTGGGTGCATGTTGGCAACGGAGTAGAAACTATTGCGCTGCCGATAAATTTTGCTTGTCTTTGGTATCGCTTTTGATGCGTAATCCAAGCGATAACCATTTACAGGGTGCTAACTTCCAGTTATAGTTAGCCGTAACTTATTATAGGCACAATGCAACTATAGCTTTGACTTGGTGCAAAGATAGTTTACAAAAATTGCTCAGGCGGTTGCATATTATCGTTTTAACGAAGTATTGAGGTATTGCTGCACAAGAATGCATTCAGGAAAACTTTTCTCCCTTACTTCGTGCCTGTTCCTCAATCTCTGACATTCGGATCGTGGATAAATGCAACCGCCTTGATGGTCAACCGTCTGGGAATACAAATTGCCTGCTTTAAATTAACTACAAAAATCATCTACCCGAATATCCCGCCAGACATCAGAAACCTGCCAGCCGGAATTGCCCACAGACTGTACTGGAGGATTGTCAAGCAATGGAATATAGTCAGGAACTCTAGGCTCTGAAATCGCTACTGGTTTCTCCTCAATCTCAACCACAGGGGCAGTAGAATTGTCAGTATTAGCTTGAAGAAGTTGGTCTTCAGCCTCCTCGATTAGCTTCATCTGTCTCAGGGTAAGCTTGTCGGATTTTTTGATGATCTTCTTGGTATCTATATCATTAGAAGTTTTCATTGGCTGTTCCCTCAAAGGCATTGGCTTAAAAATTGTCTGAGTAAAGTTCGGAGAAATTAGGTATAAATAATTTGCACGGAATTAATAAGGTACACCAAATCGATGGAAAATACGAGTCCCTTGCTGAAGAATTTATCTTTTTCGATACAAATTTCTTTTTCGGGTAGATGCCTTAGCATAATAGGAGCATAGATGGCTTCCAGCGATCGCTTCTTTCCTCATAACTGTACGTCAATACTGTTTTGTGGTTTTGACCGAGAAGATTGGAGATTGAAGATCGCAGATTGAGTGTTAGATATGGATGCTTTTTACGCATCGGTAGAGGAGAGGGATAACCCTAGCTACGCCCAGCAAACCGTTAGTTGTTGGTGGCACAGGGCAGTCCTAATCAACGAGGCGTGGTTGTAGCTAGCGATCGCTAATGTTGATAAAATTGCTTAGATATGGCAGTGTAATCAGCCTGTACTGCAAATTCTCAAAGGAGATTAAGCCGAAGATTGGCAAGTTGTCTTCAGTCCTGACTGTAAAATGGTGGCTTCAGCCAGTGGTGACTTATGACTAATAGCATTGATTTAACAGGAATCACCTTACCTAATGCTATCAAATTAAAACTTGGACTGTCAGAGGATGTAAATTTAGTCTTCTCAAGTTCAGGAACTTATTTAGATTTTGACCAGGATTTGCAGTTAAATTTAGACAAACTTTTTAGCATTAATAGTACAGTTCCATACATAAATGTGGCACTCGATAGAATCATTGTTGAAGTATTTGGCAAACCTGAAATTAGAATATCTTCACTCAAATATAAAATTCATAAAACTTCTCAAGAAGTCGAACTCCGCTTTAAAGGATTACTAAATAACCAAGGTATTGAATTATTTTTTGGCAAGCAAACTACATTAAAATTGAAATTAAATGAAGATTTTATTTTTAGCAACATAGCTAGTAAATTTCCTATTATCAACGATTTAAAATTAAGTGAGCCAGAGCTAATTGTTACTGATGTTGGGCATTCTTTTATACATTCAAAGTTAGGTTGTATTAACTTAAGCAGAGGATTCAACTTTATTGGAAATATTGATTTCAATAATCTCCAGACGAATTTGAGCAGTTTTATTCATCGAAGCTTAGGAATTGGGTGCTTAGGAGCGATAATTAACTTTAATCCGGCAGGACAGGTTAGCTTAACAGGTAATATTGCAGACGAGATTCAGCTATTTTCCCAGCAACAATTTAAGGCGATTTTTAAAAACTTGCTCATCGGGTTAAATATTGGTGCTGATTTAGAGCCAAACTTTGGATTAACAGGAAATTTAATTCTTCAAGGCTACGATCTCACACAAGAAAAAGAACCTAAGTTATTTCTCTCTGGTAGTCTTTCTCTAGAACCCGAATCTTTAACAGCATACTTTTGTCAACAAGGTGAAAAATCTTGGTTTAATCCCTATGGATTGGTAGGAACTGAACTTCGC
Source organism: Nostoc sp. ChiQUE02 (assembly GCF_034531305.2). NCBI lineage: Bacteria > Bacillati > Cyanobacteriota > Cyanophyceae > Nostocales > Nostocaceae > Nostoc > Nostoc sp. ChiQUE02. The sequence goes on along the minus strand of NZ_JAVRBN020000029.1, from coordinate 7,350 downwards.
AATATCAGGTTTCAAGGAGGCGGAACGTATTTACCTCCTTACTTTGATAACTTTGGCTTTATTGGTGATTTGAAATGGGAAAAAATAGACCTTGAGGTAGCTTTTCTGATGGACACTAATGATCCTGAAAGATTAGCTTTAATTTTAAATCCCAAGCAAGTAATTAGCTTAATAGATTTGTGGCGTGGGCCAGTCGCTTCCTTTCTTAGCAAACAAGTAGTTTATTCAACGGATTTAATTAACAAAGCACTAGGGCTTTTAGAAGGCTTAGTGAACTTAAACATCGAATCAATTGATGGGGATGAAGACGGAAAAATTAATCCTTTAATTAAGTATGTTCCTTTTCCGACAGTAATTGCGGCTCAAGCGATATCAGAAGGTTTAGAAATTAATGGCAAACTTAATGCTTGGGGTCATGAGGCGATCTTAATCCTTCAAGCAGATAAAACTTTTAATAATATCTCTGGTTCCTTAAAAGTTCTAGAAATTGATTTAGGATTTCTGAGAATTAAAGGAACGGATGACGATAGTTTAGATTTATCTTTAAAGGTAACGCCTAGTGAGCAGTATCTTCAGGGAGATGGTTATCTAGAAATTCTTGACAACGAAATTGCGAATGTTGAATTTAAAATTACGCCAACCAATACTACCTTTAAAAACTTTGACCTGAGTTTAGGGAATCTGTTGAGTATTGATGTTGATGCCCTGAGTATCGATATAAAATCTGGTAGCGGTAGTGGTTTAGGAACAATTTCAGTTTTTGGGAATACTCTAGCAGGCATTATGTTTGATGTTACTCAAAATACTGTCAATTTGATGAATATTCGGCTGAGTTTAGCAGGCTTCTTGACTTTGACTATTCCGAACCTCACAGTTAATTTGAAGAATAAAAGCGCAACAGGAACGGCAAATATTATTGCTTTTAATCAGTCTTTGGGTAGTGGCACATTATCATTTAACACTCAAAATGTTTCAATTAATAATGTAGCTCTTAACCTCGGTAATGTTATAAAGCTCAATGTTCCTAGTTTTCAACTTGATTTAACCAATAAAAAGGTTTTTGGTTTAGGCGATGTTACTCTCTTAGGAAAACAATTCACCGCGTTAGGTATCAGCCTGAACGAGAGCGGATTTCAAGCTACAAGCAATTTCAATTTTGGCATTTTAGCTTTCAACGGCGCTACAGTCACTCTGACTAAAGGAACTAATGGTAATATCAATAATTCTGCCAGTATTGCAGGAAGCCTCAAGTTTTTAGGCTACACCTTTGCCAATATCATGGCTAGTGTAAATAGCAGCAAATTAATTGCATCGGGTAGTTTTAATTTTGGTGGTATTCTAATACTTAAAGGAGCAAATAATCGAAGGAGTGCGACAATAACGCTTAACAGACCAAAAAACGGACTGTACAATTGGGTTAGTATTATGGGTAGCTTTTATCTGTTGGATCAAGAGTTAACATCACTCTCTATGAGCCATAACAACAATACTTTAAAAATTTTAGGTATGCACATTATCAGAAAGCCCATCCATTAAAGCACTCACGCTTAGATGAAGACTAACTTGTGAATTTATATGGGGAATTGCTAACTCTCGTCAGTTTGATGGATGTCTGAAAGTGCTGAATCTGGTGAAATTGTTGGTCAAGAAAACGTTTAATTTAAAGCTTATAGAGTATTAGCGATGTCTACGACGGGCTGCGCCTACGCAATTGGCTCAATGTGGTTCAGTTAAGAAAGTTCCTCTATGAAGGTAAGGGAACAGGGAGAGGAAAAACAGGCTGATCTAAACTGTATTGGTTTATCGCCCAAAGGTACAAGAAATTAGTACAATTTTTGGATACTGGAGTTTTCAGCAGGAAAAAGATTTGAGCCAAAGTCTACCTATAGAACCAAGCCGAAAACTGAAGATTACGATCCTAACAGTAGGTTCAAGGGGAGACTTGCAACCCTATTGTGCTTTGGCTATTGGCTTGAAGCGTGCAGGGCATGAAGTAACGATTGCAACGCATGAGAACTTTGAGTTATTTGTTAGGAAGTTCGATTTAAAGTTTGCAGCGATCGCTGGCAATATGGAAGAGTTTTTGCAATCCAAGCAAGGGCAGCGATTGATTGCGGGAGAAAAGTTGAAAAAAGAAGAAGCAGATGAGCTTTTGCTTCAACAGTTGGAGTCAGCTTGGAGTGCGTGTGTTGGAAGTGAGGTGATTATCTACACGCCGTTAGCTACCTTTGGATATCACATTGCAGAGAAATTAGGCGTACCTTGCTTTTTTGCATCAGTTCTGCCGTTGACTCCTACAGGGATGTTTGGGTTTTTAAAATTTGCTCAAATAACTAAAAACCCGCTAAAGAAAGCGATAAACTATGGTAGCTACTTGCTAGTAGAGTTTTTGCACTGGCAAAGATATCGTCCACTGCTCAATCACTTCAGAACAGAAACTTTGAAATTGCCACCCTTGCCATATTTGGGCGGACGCTTCAGACAGAAGACTCCGGCGAATGTATCACGAATCCCTGTGTTGTATGGGTTTAGTTCGCACGTCATCCCAAGACCCCGTGACTGGCCTGCATGGGTGTATGTAACTGGTTTTTGGTTTATTGACCAAGCCTCCGAATACGAGCCACCCCTGGAACTAGAAGATTTTCTTGGACTAAAGCAATTACCTTTGTGTTTTGGATTTGGGAGCATGACAATGCCCAATCCAGAATATCTCACACACTATATCGTGGAAGCCTTAAAGAAAACACATCAAGGCGGGATTATATTGTCAGGTTGGGGTAACGTTGGAAGAACAGTGAATATAAAAGATTCGCTACGAGTGTTTGTGATTAAGGAAGTTCCCCATGATTGGTTATTTCCTCAAGTGCCAGCAGTAGTACATCACGGAGGAGCTAGTACAACGGCAGCAGTGTTACGTGCGGGGACACCATCAATTACTGTACCCTTTTTTGCAGATCAGCCGATTTGGGGTGAAAAGCTAACTCGGTTAGGAGTCAGCCCTGCGCCGATACCGTACAAGAAAGTGTCAGATAAAACTTTAGCAGCAGCGATTGAAATCGTACTGGGCGATGAGGTGATGCAGAAAAAAGCCCAGGAGTTAGGTGAGAAAATCAGGGCTGAGGATGGTGTGGCGAATGCTGTTGAAGCATTCCATCGATATTTGGGGTTGATTGGGTGAGAAATCCCACACAATTAAAATACATCATCACACCCACAACAGCAGTAAATGTCCCAAGTGAAAGTTTATACGGTACTCTGTGTGAACAGCAGTATCCTAATGGTTTTTTACACGCCAGGGCATTGCTGGCAGTTTCGCATCATTAGCCGCACGGGTGGGATATTCGGGGAACAAAAGATTTATTACACGGCAGAGGCAGCTTTGAGGATTGGGTTAGAGTGGTTGCGGGATGAATGGTGATGAGTGCGTATATGCGATCGCCGTTCGCGCTAGCGTCTCCATTAGCTCATGTCCTACTGTAGGCGGTAAGCGTAGCCATGCCGTCAGGCTTATCGGTCTGGTAACTAGATGATATTTTCTAGCCAGTCACTTGGGGATAGGTTCATTGTCAGATTGTTTTAAATTTCTCTTGCTGTAATCAGAGCATAATCATAAATTTTTGGGCTGATTCTTGTTCCTTTACTCATTAAATCATCTAAAATATTCTTGACATTATCAATCAAACCTTGCTCTTTTGCTAAGATAATCACTCCAACTAAACCAATAATTGGCAAGCCTCTACTAATAGCAACTTTTCTCCCAGCTTTTTCATCAATTAAAAGTTGATCTGCTTTTAATTCTTCTGCCAAAATAATTGCCGAACATTCTCCTAAATCCAAGTCGGTTTCTAATTGTAATTGTTCAATGAGTTGGTTATTACTTATAGAAATAACTTCTAGCCATAAGGCTGATTTTACAGCTAAAACTGCGGGATGATCCCCCGTTGTTAATTCTGCATAGACTTGTTGAGGAATTATTACTCTACCAAAAACAGCCTGAAGCAAGTCTAATCTACCAACTTTAGAAAGTTCACTTAATGGGGTTGTATCTGAGACAACAATCATAGATTATTGCCTTGTAATTTCACTTTTGCTTGATTAACTTCTTGCTGAAATTCCTCTAAAGTCATACTATCGTCAAATAGGGATATTTCATGCTTAGACATTAAATCTATTACGTCTAGTCTAGGAATTCCTAGTAATTGACTAGCCTTACCACTGCTAATTTCTCCATATTTAAGTAGAGTCATCACATAAGCTTCTTTGGCTTTAGTTTCTGCTTCTTCTCTAATGGTATTATTAACAGAATGAACGGGAATAGTAAATTCTACTTTAGTCATAATTCCAGAATATTTTCTTTGTAATATTTCATTTTCAACAGGGTTGATATTATATAATATATCGTTTTTCTATCGGCTAAAGTCGAGTTATTCGGCGATTCCAACTAGTCAATTTTACTACGGTAGTATCAAGTGTAAACTGTCATACTCGCACCCTCTCTAAATCATAGTAAGTCACTCGTGCGATGGGCGAAGCCCCGCCAAGGGCGATCGCATCTCTGAAAGTAAAAAGCTCGTCACGGGGGAACGGCTTAGAAAATGGGGCAGGCTTTTTGGGGGTGCTTGTCTGCGTAGATGGAGGATCGGTTGGGTACGAAACCTGCCCCATTTTCTCTGACGCTCGAAAACTCGCTACCGCTCCGCTAACGCCAGATGCGTCACCGTTTTCAGATATTCCTGGGGACATCCATTCGATGCAGTAGAACCAGCAATCGCAAATCAGTTGAATGCCCTGGACAATACGAATCGGTGGGCCATCGCCATGAAACCGAAACTCGACTAATTCGCCCAGGCGGAACACAGGTTTTTCTTTGGTAACTAATTGTAAGTTGCCTGTAGCAATGATTTCACGTCCTAAAACAGTAATATTGGTATTACAAGCGAAGATTTCATATTTCCAGCCATGTTCTGACCACTCCACGCCAGTGCAATAACCGAAAGCTTTGGCAGATTTAACATAGACTCGCTCTAACAGGCTGACTAGCACGGGCGGGATGTGTTGACCCCAAGGTGGAGACATGTACCAGCACTGTTCTAAGTTTTGGACAAGATTAGTCATACACGCACTCCTAATAATTTACTCTGTGCAGATATAAATAGTTGTGTTGCGAAACTGGGAGGGACAGAATAGCCGATAATTGATCCCGCCGTAGCAGTCTCAGGCGGGAACTCATACCAAGACGGAAAACCTTGCAAAATGGCTGCACCTTGAATTGACAAGGATTTGACCGTACCACCAGGCAACCAGATATCAGCGAACTTACTACGGTTGCAACCTTTGTGATCTGTGAAATGCGATCGCAGAATGGTGTTACAAGGTAAATGTCCAGGTTTATATTTGGACTGTGTACGCCCCCCAACTCTTTCTATTAGCAGTGGTGTTGGTTCGTTAGCCATC
>NZ_JAVRBN020000029.1:0-1886 GCF_034531305.2 Nostoc sp. ChiQUE02 | reverse complement strand
TACCACCCTATTGGTTTTCTGCGAGTTGGTAAGGCAACGTGAAAACCCTTGTTTGCAATCAAGACTAACCGCCGCCGCGCCTGGGGTAGCCCAAAGTCAGCCATGTTGACCACGCTGTAATTGACCGAGTACCCCTCTTGCTCCAAAGTATTCAGGATGATGGCAAAACTCTGACTGTTCTGATAGCGTGGGACATTTTCGAGCGTAAACACCCGTGGCTGTAACTGTCGGATTGCTTCTGCTACTGCGATCGCAGCCGTCAGATCATCAGCCGTTTCAAGCGCAACACCCGCTTTAGCTGTATGAGCTTGGCTGAAGTTGGCGCACACCGGGGAGGCATGGAGGTAATCGGGGCGGCGGGGAAAACCTAGAAATCCTAACCGTGCTACTTCTTGGACTGTTAGCTGGATGACTTTACAGCCATATTCCCTGAAATTGCGGTGATGGGTTTTGGCAATCGCCCTGCTCAAGTCTGGTTTTGTGGGGTCGAATTCCACTGCAATGAGCGGACGAATCCCGGCTTGCACCATCCCCGCTTCAATCCCACCGCCACCCGCGAATAGCACAACAGCGATCGGTGCATCATTTGGAAGAACTGGTTTTATTTTTGTGTTATCAAAATTTTCGCAGACATCTAATTTTGGTGATGGCTTTTTGGTTTTCGCTCTCTTGATAAAAGCGATAATATCTTCCCTAGTTGCCCCCTGCTGTTGCATTAGACGAATCATTGGAATAGCGCCAGGGGGAATTGAGCCGATACTTCGTCCTTTCCATAATCCATCAACTCGTTCTTCCCAGTTAAAACCCCATCGCCACTGAATCGGGTTGTCTGGGTCACGTTGGCCTATAACTCGTGGGTAAAAGGCTATTGAGCCATCAAGTAGCTTTTTCTTTTCGAGATACGGATAGAGGCATCCTTGGCTATGAAGTTGTGAACTTTCAAGGTCGTCCTCTAAGAATTTTTCGGGTGTTGCAGATAACTCAACTATTACTGATTTTGGCTTTGGAAGTAGCGTATGACTTCGGGCTGTTTTAATCATGCGGCCACCTCCATGACCAAATCATCCGGCACTTCAAAAATCCCTAGTTGCCCAATGTAAGGAATCGGCGTAATCTCGCGTGGATTCTCCAGCTTCCAGTGGTATTGCTCAGGCATCCCCCAACCAGATGCAACTTGTGAAAACTTGCAATCTACTATTGTGACAATACCGATGACTTGGCCGCGACGTAGAGAGATTAACTCTGGGATTACTACCCCCATTCCTTGGCAAAATTCTCTGGCTAGCTGATACTCTTTCTTGGTACAGGTTTTGGCGGCGTGAATCAGAATGTCGCCGCGATAATGAATAGGCCAGCCACGGTTTTCAATATCCTTTAGAGCATAAATAATTGCCCATGCCCAAGGCTGACGAACGGATAGCGCTTTCATGGGTTTTAATAGTTGGATTTAGCTAAGTTCTTAAACTGTCCAAACCGCTTATCAAACAATCTTATTAACAGTCGTCTCACTACTAAACCGACTTTTCAAAACCGAAACTTCAAAAATGCCTTTTTGGGTAGTCTGTTTGTCGTAGTAATCTTCTCGATATAAACCCAACATCACAGCAGCTTCTTGTTCAAATCCTCCAGATTCTCGAAAATCAGCTTTGGTTGGACGCTTTTCGGAACGGGAATCAACTTCTCTATCCAACTGATTCATGTAACACATTCACCTTTTCTGCAAGTTTTGCGTGCAGTTTTCATACCTGGAGAATGCAAGAATGCGATCGCCTGATTGCAGAAAACTGCATAATTAACAAATATTTGCTTACTGGACGTTCGCTCATTTTGACCTAGTAAGTGAGAATTATGTCTTACAGGGCTTAAGTTCTAGCTCATAAATGGAT
>NZ_JAVRBN020000028.1:38635-91029 GCF_034531305.2 Nostoc sp. ChiQUE02 | reverse complement strand
CATGCTAGATGCACTTTGCTGTTGACTTTGTTCATCCTCCCACATTTTGTATTTCACTCAAGCGAGAACCGCTATAAATGATTGTCCATCCCACACGCCAATTTCAAAAAGCCAAACGATCCAAGGATGGTGGTATCCTTCATCTGGAATAAAAGCTTTTATGCGCTGACCTGCGAGGAGATTGCATAAACCGCTCTTATCGCTATACGGTTCAATCTAAGGATGCGATCGCTCAAGCGAATGTGATATGAAATGGATGAGTAAAGTTGCACTCTCCCCTCCCTGATGTCCTCTACTTCCTACTTCTCTAATCAGCCGCCAATTAAGACAGTGGGATTACCTTTGATAATTTTATTCGGTGGTCCCAATGCTTCTAAAACAGTGTCGCCCATCCGAGAAGCAGGCAGATTGTTAATCAGCACTGTCTGACTACCGTCAATCACAACCCCAGGCCCGTGAGGAGGTAAGGGTAAAGGTGTGGCGCAATTATGAATATCAGCACCAGCAGCAGCAGCAGCGATCGCACTACCCATAGTAGCTGCTGATGTTGCTTTTGTAGTTTGTTCGGCGGCTAAGGCAGCAGGTGCCCCTGGTGTACCAGCCGCCGCTAAGGTAGCAGCCTCAGCCGCTTGGATAGCTGCATCAGAAGTTGTTTTGGCAGACTGCAAACCTGGTACTGCTGCTGCAAGTACACCCCGCCATGCAGGTAAAGACCCAATCAACACATTAGGACTACCCGGCCCTCCTGTTAAGACTGGGGGTAAGGGGTGCGCCACATTGTCGGTAATTCTTGCTGCTGGTCTACCCATCACAACCTCCTATTGTGTTTATTACAAATTACGAATTAATTAAGTCGAATCAACGCACCTTTGACTGTAATCGTACCGTTGGCTGAAATGTCTATATTTCCAGCAGCATCTAATGACATATTACCTGTTGATTTCACTGAAACAGATTTAGCCATATCATCCATTTTGATTCTATGACCGCCTTTGGTTTCAATCTCTATACACCTTTGACTGTCATTAAGATATATTTTGTGACCGTATTCAGTTTCTACACGAATACCTTTTTTGCTACTTCCTTTATCTTCTTCAACAAACTGTAGAGTATGACCTACACGAGTTTTAATGGTGCGTAATCTTACACCGTTTGCAACTGAATCCCTTACCTTTTCCGGTGGTGCATCCTTGCCATTCCATACTCCCCCAATAACGTAGGGACGATGGATATCGCCATGCTCAAAACCTACTAAAACTTCATCATTCACCTCTGGTAAACAGTCAAAACCTCTATTTGGGCCTGCTCCCACAGCTACGACTCTCGCCCAGTCACTTGTATGTTCTTCTGTGAGCGTGGGAAACTTAACCTTCACCCTACCCCATGCCTGTGGGTCTTTGTTATCAGTCACAATTCCTACTAATAAAGTCTCAGATGGCTGGAGACGTTTTTCTGGAGATAGAGTTGTGAATAAGTTACCAGAACGTAGTCCCCGCACGCTGAAATCAGTTTCATAAACCCGCTGATTAAAGAAATGGCGTGTTTCTGTAACATAATACTTACCACTATAGCGATCGCCCATACCCTGAAGCTTAACAACTCGTCCTGGACGAATCTCAGGATTCCCTGCTGCTTTGGCATCTGCATAAACAAATTCTCCTCCCAGTTCATCACACAGAGCCTGAGCCATCGTCTCTGCTTGTTTTTTGCTGGCAACAGGTTTATCTACAACAATCATTTTCGGGGACTTAAGATTGGAAAATGCATTACTGGTACTACTTCCTAGCTGATTACCTGTCTCGGTTATTTGCTTCTCTTTCTTGGCTGTTTCGCTAATCAATCTTTTCTGGGTATAGTCCCAGGCACGTACTTCCACAGAACTCACCTGTTCAGCACTGGTGACGCGGGTACTAAATTTACTAATATCGACTAGCCATTCTAGTGGTAAATCTCCCTGAGTTTTTGGTTTGCAAAAATTTAGTTTTTCCTCTGTTATAAATAGTTCAAAACCAATCCGGGCAGCCCTTTCCCGTAGAAACTCCATATTAGTTTGATTTTCTTGGAAGACATACTGATGAACTTCACCAGTTGGCTCTATATTGCCAGGACTTATCCCTACTTCTTTAACTATTTTTTTGACGATATCGCTATCAGTTTTATTCAAAAAAGAACGATTATAGCGACCTCTATGAAGACGATGGGAAATATCATAACCGCGAACAATAATATCAGCTTCAGATTTTTCATTGAAGTGAACTTCCATCGCTGTAATTTCGCCTTCAATTAGGAATTTTTCTACTTCATCTTGAAAATTGTTATCTTGAGTAGTACTCGAAGTAAAACCCAACTTAACTTTTTTGCCAATTTTAAATAACTGCTCATGTCGCCAAGCCTTGTTTTCTGGCCGATCAGATGTGGGAATATAGCTATTATGTATTACTAGCGTAAACATTGCTGGCAAATGAAGACTTTCTTCGACTGTGATTTGCAACAAATCTTTCATTAATTCAGGAGAAGCAGGTTTTCCGTCTATCTGAATTTTAGGTTCGCTTAAATAAAGGCTTTTTTTAGGAGGCATAAGTAGTAATCTAGAAAATTAAAATATTCCAACAATCCTAAGATTTAAGTATTTTTTCCCAACTTGGGATTTGCCTTGCGACTTGCGCCTTTAGAATCAGATTCGCGCCCTCCTGGAAGGTTATTTTTATCTACTTCTTGCAAAGCAATATCTACCAGCGCCCTGACTGGTGTACCATCACTCAAAAACATATTTAATGTGTAAGTTAAACTCGTGATTACACAATAAAAATACTCTGTTCCCCATGTCAATATGTAAACAGGTGGACGCTTATCAGTTGCTCTATTGATGGTTTCTACACCTTTTTTGATGTTATCTATATACTTTTTCATCACCGACTCTTTCGTTTCATAAGTATCATAGAGTAACTGTTTAAGTGTGAACTTGTAAGGCTCAACGCCAGAAAAATTTACTTTCGGAAGTAGAGTAGTTCCTCTATTCCCTTGCTTACTTTCCCACTTAACAGTCCGAGCAAAACTAATATCTGTGGGATTAAACATTAATTCAATATCTGGTGCTTCACCGTTATAAGCTACAAGTTTGGCTTTCTCAAGTTGTGGTTGACGCTTTTGAATAACAATAATTGCAGGACTTGCCATTTGAGTTTTTCTCCAAAAATTAATTATTGAATATAAATTTACCAAGGTAATCGACCTGAATAACCGCCATGACGCTCTCGCTCAATTTCTATCCGTTGTCGTAATCTTTTATAGATTTCACGTGATAGAGCTTCAAGTTCGGCTGTATCATCTTTTTCATCTCCCTCAGAAGACGAGGATGCACTCTCTATCGTCTCAGTTACAGGTTCTATTTCTCTAGATATGTCTGGTGTAGCGACTTCTCCACCATCAGCAAAACCTCTAGGTGAAGGAAGGTGTTTAGCAAAAACTTGTGGCGATTCTGAAACTTGGGAAAATTCATAATTTTGGCTGTTAGATTCCACATCACTAAAGTTGAAGCTAGTGAATTCATCATTATTTCCATTTAGTAATTCTTCAACACTTGACCATTGAGAAGGTGTATTTGACCATTGGGAAGGGGTGGGATTTGCTTTTCGGAAAATCAGGGGAGGTGATGAGTATTGAGGTGAAGGTTCATCCACATCAATTGTTTCATTTTGGAGAATATTAAGTTGTGGAGAATTCAGCATCGAAAGCTTCTGTTTTCCAATATCCAACCCCAAGGAAGAAGGAATAAAAGAATTGGATATCTGAGGTGAGTGAGTCTCAGCGCTTTTTAGCTGTAATGAAGCGTCTGAAAAAGAATCGACTTTAGTCGGAGTCTCTGGAGAAGTTGTTTCTTCTGGTTCTGTGGGATTGCGTGTCTGTAAACTTGGAAGGATAATATCCTGTGCTGTCCCACCAGTGTTGATGTGATGTAGTAAAGGTAAATTCTTCTGTGCATCCCTGGTATTAATCACAAACTCCCCAGGCGTGAGCATTGCAGGTACAGTATCCGAGGGTGCTATCTGCTGACGATTTTCAACATGGGAGTCTGTAACCTGACCACCAGTAGCATAACCTTTAAGTGCTGGCAAATTTTCTGCGATCGCATTTTGCTCAACTTTAGGTGCTGTGCTTACCTCATCTTGTGGGGAAGTTGGATTATCTTCTGATTCTACTGTTTGTTCATTGTCAATAATTTTCCTGAAAATACTCGCAGTTTCACCAATTTCAGGCGATGTGGTGGTAAGTGGTGCGTAGACGCCTAGCGGCTTGTCGTTAGACATTGCTTCTTTAGCAATCTCAGGTGATGTTGCAGTAATTATTGGTGTTTCCGCAATCTCAGGCGATGTTGCCCTAACTACTGGTGCTTCACCAATCTCAGGCGATGCAGTAGTAATTATTGGTGTTTCTGCAATCTCAGGCGATATAGCGCTAGTTACTTGTGCTTCACCAATCTCAGGTGATGTTGCAGTAATTATTGGTGTTTCCCCAATCTCAGGCGATGTTGCCCTAACTACTGGTGCTTCACCAATCTCAGGCGATGCGGTGGAAATTGTTGGTGTTTCATCAATCTCAGGAGATGTAGCAGTAATTGTTGGTGTTTCAGGAATTTCAGATGATTTGGCGATAATTAATGGTGCGTCAGCAATCTTAGGCGATGTGGCGGAAAGTGGTACGTAGACGCCAAGCGCCTTGTCGTTAGATATCGCTTCTTCAACAATCTCAGATGGTGCTAATATAGGCTGACTTTCTGTAGACTTGCTGGTAGTATTCTCAACATTGCTATCATGTTGCAGTGAAGTCACTGCTGAGATATCTGAGACATTAACCGTCATAGCAGACTGTAGCTCTGAAGTTACTAACTGTTCATCGCTATCAGAGTTTCTAAATAAACTAGGTGTGTCTTCAATATAGGCTGATGTAGGCGTTAACTGAACAGGCGCACTAGTTGGAAATTCACTCGAAAGACTGGAATCAATTTCTTGTTGTATTGTAATAGGAATTTTTGCAACTGAAGACTCAGAATTAGGTGCTGCAACATGCGTCTCTATGATATTTTCATCATTTGCTGAAGGATGAATTAATGTAGGTGTGTCATCAACATCAGGTGAGGTAAGTGCTGATAACAAAGTCAGAGAATTATCAATGACAGCATTATCTGTGACAAAATCATTTGCGATGCTTTCTAATATTAAATCTGGTTCAATAGCTGTAATTGACTCAAAATTACTATTATTATTTGGTAATTCTTCTTCCTGCGATGAAGAGTTTAAGGTTGGCAACACCTCTTTTGCTTGTATTAAATTTGTTTGGGAAGCGATACTGTGATTGTCAACTATAGAAGCAGCTTGATATGTTTCATTATTCTGTTTTGAGGCCGTTGGGCTGACTGGGATATCTGAGATATTAAATGATTCTGATGCTTCAGAAATTACTTTTTGTTCATTGTTTATATAGTTACTAGCTGGAGTAAATATTTCTTTCTCATTATTAGGAGAAGTAAATTTTATAGGTAAATCATTGTCTAATTCAATTTTTTTTTGTGATTGAAAATTGCTTTGTGTTACAGATGAGTCTATACTGGAAAACCTAGATGTTATCTCCGAATTTGTTTGCAAATCATCGTTAGCAATATTCCTTAACAAAGTTGAAGGATTTCCAACACTAGGCGAAGTAGATGCCGTTGTGCTAGATGCTATAGTACTAAAATAATCATTATCACTTGTAGCGTTATCTGAAGCAATATCCCCTTGTAATGTGGGGTTATCTGAATTATCCTCAACAGAAAGAGGCTCATCTGATACTAATAAACTATCTTCATTTCTATTAATAGGATTTTTACTTTTATCAACAAACTGAGCAACATTATTAGCTGCTGATGTGACTGCTTTTTTAGCCTTAGATTTCGGCTTTGACTTTTTTTCTGTTGACTGTTGAGATTTATTTGTTTTTTTTGATTTAGATTTATCTTTAAGATTTATTTCTGATGAGGCATCATTACTCGTATTGTTAATAATACGATTTGGCATTATCTCTAGAATACTGTTTTTTACTAATTCGCTACTATTAAAATTATTATTTTCTGGTGGAGCTATTGAATCAAAAGAATCAATCTCAAGTGGTGAAAAATTACTATTTATTTCCTGATTATCCCAACTATCCCAACCTATTAATGGTTGGATAGACGGTTCATGTTCACGAGACAAGAAAAATTTAGATGATGTGACTAATGGTTGTTTAGTTTGGATATGACTAATAAAATTATTTCGTAAATGCAGAGAAGGGGACTGTTTTCTATATCCAATTGTATGAGGATTAGATAAAGATGATCTTGCCCCAAGTGGATAAATATTGTTTCCTAGTGGAGATTGAATAATTTGCATAGTTATAGTTGATGAATAGCCAATTAACTAGAAACGAAATATCCTGTTTTTTGATTTCGTTGTACAGAAGTGCCTCCTCCTGTAGCTCTAGCAACTTGTAAACCTTCATAAGCTAAGGTTAATTCTTCAATGGAAACAGCCTTTCCATCTGCTTGGAGTGCAGGTGTTTTCCAAGTTATAGGAATAGCACCAATCAAAGTCCAACTCATCATCGTTTCACCAGCTTGATTGAAAATCAGAATATTGACATTGCGTCGAGATGTTTTCTTTTTTTCATCAAAAACTGCATTCATCCAGTTCCAAAAACCTGGATGATCGGTAACTCCACGTTTAAGAGTTATGTCTGCAAATTCTGTATGACCTAAATAAATTCTTTGCTGGTCGTTAACACCACCTTCCTGAAAAACATTTTTCTTAATTTGAACACTTAATCCTGAACATTCAGCGAAAGATGCAGCAATAGAACTGTCTATTTCTACGTAGAAACGATTAGTAGTGACATAATTTAATTCGTGAGTAATGTTGCCGTTATTAGCGCCTGTAGCCATCACAACCACCTTTGAGAACCATAGTTACCAAGCCTTTCCCGCTGCGATCGCAGGTCTTCTAGCAAAAGTTTATATACCTGCTCTGTAAGCTGGTTCATCAGCCGTGAGTCGTTGAGATATTTACTTGCCGTTTTAGCCGCCTTACTGGCATCAGATGCCGCCGAAACCCCTGCATATCCAGCAGTACCGCCAACATCTCCATCGAAGGTGAAAAAAGTTTGTTGTTGATTTGAGTCCATAAATAAAAAAACTCTCCTAGAATCCAGGCTAAAGGTAGTGCATCAGAATCAAAAGTAGCCAAAAGTCGAACTTAGTTTTTGCCTGGATTTAGATTTTTGAGGAATTGTGTTACAAGTGCGATCGCTGTACTCTAAATGTTAGTAACAGCAAAATATTCATCTACCTACGGCTTGGGTAACAGGATAAGAAAATGAGAGAACAGGTCAGCCGGAAGAAAAAAACTACTACAGGCTTCTCAATCCCATCCCTGAAACACCCAACACCCGGATTTGGTTTGGAGTCGTCGGCAATTTCACGCCAAGCGGTTCCTGAAATACAACCTCTCCATAAACCACTTACTCACGATATAAATCTCATACCACTGCGTTCCCAAGCAAAACTCTCAATTAGCCAGCCTGGAGACATTTATGAACAGGAAGCCGATAGCGTAGCACAGCAGGTAATGCAAAGAATGGCGCAACCTGTAAATCGCCAGTCTATCCATCGAGTTGCATTGCCAGAGTCAGAAGAAGAATTGCAGATGAAACCTCTGGCAAATTCCATCACGCCTTTGGTGCAACGACAAGAAATGCCAGAGGAAGAGGAAGAATTACAAATGAAATCTCTGGACAGTAGCACATTGCAACGACAAGAAATGCCAGAGGATGAAGAAGAATTGATGTTAAAGGAAAGAAATACCCAAAATCATCCGGTGCAACCGATACAGGCAAAGTTGACAATTGGGGAGCCAGGGGACAAGTATGAGCAGGAAGCCGATCACGTGGCATCCCAGGTGATAAAACAGATAAATACACCCTCAGCGGCACAGTCGACTCAAGGGCAGTCGCTACAGCATCAGGAAGAAAAGCCAGAGGAACTTCAGGCTAAATCTGAGATTACGGCGCTCCAACGGCAGGAAGAAAAGAAAGAGGAGCTTCAGGCGAAGTCAACCCTCAAGAGTGGGGAAGCGATCGCTGGAGGGGAAGCTTCAACGGATTTGGCATCTGCCATTAACGGTGCTAGGGGAAGTGGACAGCCCTTAGATGGGGGTCTGCAAAGGTCTATGGGGCAGGCGATGGGGGCGGATTTTAGTGGGGTGCGGGTGCATACGGATGCTCGGTCAGACCAGTTGAATCAGTCGATTCAGGCAAAGGCGTTTACGACAGGGCAGGATGTGTTCTTTCGGCAGGGGGCATATGAGCCGGGGAGTCGGGGAGGACAGGAGTTGATTGCCCATGAGTTAACTCATGTGGTGCAGCAGACAGGTGGGTTAAATAGAGCACTGGAAGGCGGTGAAGTAAGAATAAGCAGGATGTCCGAGCAGATAATCCAGAGAAATCTCAATGGAGGCGCTGCCCCCGGGCGGCAATCATGGCAGTACGGATTAGTGTATGGGAGCTATAACACTAATACCAACGTCGCAGATGCACATATAGCAGTTGGTGGTCCAGGAGTGAGTTTGACCCAAGGCGACATGTTAGCTGCGATACAGGATATATATCAAGCGATGCAGGCGTGCCAAGCGGCGGGCGGACCGGCAGGATCGGTGCAGATGCATCCACAGGGGGCAGTGGCGCTGAAGACGGTGGTGGAGTTGTTAGGGTCGGCGTTGGGCGGCTGGTGGGGGAAGGCGAAAGCGTTTTACTTAAAATTAAAACGAGAGAAGACGCAAGTGTTGACGAAGGGAAAATTGTCAGATGAACTGGACCCCGTGATAATACCCGAGCATATGGCATTTCTAGGTGCCCTAATTGCAGTGGGAGGAGTGTCGATTCAACCAATCATTCCCGGACCGACGACATTGGCAGAATTCAACCAAAACATGTTGGACAATACGCCAGCAGGGGTGGCGCGGATGGCGCAGTACAAGGCGGCATTAGATGCCGATACGACGGTATCACTGCGGGTTAATGTTGATCAAAACGTTTTACCTGCGGTTATAGCGGCTTTACAATGATAGCCATGAGCTACATAGTGCGATCGCATCTCTTTTAAGTTGAGTAAATGGACATGAAATTGTCAAATTATCAGAATTTGCCCACCCTACACCTCTTGAAGTACGATCGCCCGATACTATAGAATTGGATTTTTGAAAATTTAGACTTTTGATAAATTGTGTTAAAAGTGCGATCGCTGTACTCTAGATGTTAGTAATAGCAAAATACTCATCCACCTACTGCTTAGGCATCAGGAGAAAAAATGAGAGAACGCATAGGCCAGCCCAAAAAAGCTACCACTGCTTCCTTCTCAATACCTGCACTCAAACAACCAACACGTGGTTTTGGTTTAGAGTCCTCTGGTGATTCATCCCAAGCAATAAATGAAGTGCGATCGCTAAATAAACCTTTAATGCACGACATCAGTCGAATATCACTGCGTCCACAAACAAAACTCACGGTTAACCAGCCAGGAGATGTTTACGAGCAGGAAGCTGATAAAGTAGCACAGCAAGTAATGCAGACGATGAGCGAGCCTGTAAGTAAACAGTCTGTGCAATGGGAAGCATTGCCAGATGAAGAAGAAGAATTACAAATGAAATCTCTGGCAGATGCGAATATTTCGCTGCAACGGGAAGCATTGCCAGATGAAGAAGAAGAATTACAAATGAAATCCCTGGCAGATGCTAATATTGCGCTGCAACGGGAGGCATTGCCAGATGAAGAAGAAGAATTACAAATGAAATCTCTGGCGGATTCCATGACTCCTGTGGTGCAGCGTCAAGGTGATGGGATGGCAGCCACACCTGACCTGGAAACTTCAATCCAACAGGAACGGGGAAGTGGACAGCCACTCTCAGACGATATTCGGCAACCAATGGAGCAGGCTTTTGGTACTGACTTCAGTAGTGTCAAAATCCACACAGATAGCCGCTCAGACCAGCTCAACCAATCCATCCAAGCTCGTGCCTTCACCACAGGGCAGGATATCTTCTTCCGTCAAGGAGAATATGCTCCAGAGAGTCATGGAGGAAAGGAATTACTTGCCCATGAGTTAACTCACGTTGTCCAACAAAATGGTAGTTGACGAAGCCGATCGCTGCTGGTCAATTTGCAGTGGGATATTTTCTCGCACGAGTTGCCAAAAGTGCTTGATGGGCGGAATTTGCAGACGGTCTTGAGTTGTTACCATAACTACCCGACGAGTCAAACTCGAACCATCTGCTAAACCACTAGTATTATTGCTGGCTAAGGAACGAATCGCCAGAGTCGGGTCAAGACGAGCTTCCAGTAATGCTGATTGAGGTAGCAAAGCTATCAGTTCTCCTTGGCGCACGACTCCCCGAAAGGCATCTAGGGTATTTACCTCTAAAGCCGCCCGGAGTGTAGCTTCCATTCGCTCAAATCTATCTTGTATTAAGCGTTGCATCCCATAACCATCTTTAAAAACCACTTGGGGATAACGAATTAGCTCCGACCAAGGGACGAATTCATATTGAGCTAGTGGATGATTGGCTGCGGTTAGGACTTCTATAGGCTCATCATAAAGTACTTCTACCACCATTTCTCTACCAGTGGTTAAAAAGCGATTATTCATCACAATTGCTAAATCCACCAATCCATCTTTGAGGACTTTGAGGGCGCGATCGCTTCCTAATGAAGTCACCCGCAATTGCACATCTGGATATTCATGGCAAAATTTTTGCAACACAGGTGGTAAGTAAGATCCACATAAGGAGTGAATTGCAGCAATGCAAAGTTCTGGTTGCTTTCCGGCGATTAAATCAGCTAGTTCTTCTGTCGCTGTCTGCCACTCTTGGCAAATTTTGCGGACGCGGGGTAGCAAATGTTCACCTCCCAGGGTTAGCTTGGCATGACTGGTTCTGTGAAACAGTTCTATCCCCAAATCTGCTTCTAATGCTTGGATTTGGCGACTAATCGTTGATTGGGTAACACCACATGTTCGCGCTGCTTGTTGAAAGCTGCCGGTTTGGGCGATCGCTAGAAAGGCTTGCAACTGCTCTAGGCGCATTTTTATGTAGCCTGAATTACATTTATCGGTTTCATTAAGTTAACGGATTTTTAGGCACAATTTGGTAGGGTTTGTTACAGGTCTTTGACTCGAATTTACATTTACAGCAGTTTTCTTTTAGATGAAGTACAAAGCTAGGGGTTTGGAGGCAGTGTTTCGACTTACCTCGACTTCGCTACTTCGACGCCGCTCAGTACAAGTCGGCACAAGTCGCTCAACAACCGGGCAGGAGGTAGAAACTCTTTATGTCTGATGTATGAGTCCTGCATTTTGTACCTCATTTACTTGCAAACTGCTGTAAGTAAATCAGCTTTTACCACCTTTATCGTCAATTATCTCCTTGGCACACTTTTTCTCGGAAAATACCGCCAAAAAATAATTGATTATTCTCTGCTGAAATAGATGAATTTTTAGATACTATTTTTAACACATTATGCTAATGATTATAAAGTCTGAGCAACACAGGGTTTTGTACAACCTCAACCAGATAGGCGTACAACTTGCGGATAGGGCTGCGATCGCATCAGATTTGCATTTACGAATTATGAATTATATGGTCAGGATCGGGAAAGGTAACGGATAGCGGGTCGTTTTAAAGAATTTAGGGCTTAGGCACTGTAAAAATTCATCATGATATGAATTAACAAAAATAGCTTGTTTCAGGCTTTTCTTAATTATTCTTTGATACAAAAAAGACCAATGCTGTACCCCTACAGTATTGGTCTTTTATGTGAAGAGTCCTAAGTTTCGAGTTAGGACTTCATTGCAATCGCCCACCCGAATATAAGCCAACCCCAAGAGCGTTTTTGTCAGTAGAAATTGAAGTTGACCCAAAAAACGACTGTACACCTTTTAGAGTGTGGTGAATACTATCTGGAGCGAGTACCTGTTACTTCATTAGGATCGCTATAAGCCCGGACTTTTTGGCGATTACGAGCCAGCCCTGCTAAACCGGCTAGACCAAGCAAACCTAGCCAACCCCAATCGAAACCGCGATCGCTAGTTCTTTGGGAAGTTGTGACGCCTGCATTTCTGTTAGTACCTGTAGTGTCGGTGCCTGTGGGATCAGTGCCCGTTGTGCCGGTGCCTGTTGGATCACTGCCCGTAGTTCCAGTGCCTGTGGGATCAGTGCCCGTAGTTCCAGTACCTGTGGGATCCGTGCCCGTAGTTCCAGTGCCTGTAGTTCCAGTACCTGTTGTGCCAGTGCCTGTAGTTCCAGTGCCTGTGGTATCAGTACCTGTTGTGCCAGTGCCTGTTGTGCCAGTGCCTGTAGTTCCAGTGCCTGTTGTGCCAGTGCCTGTTGTGCCACTGCCTGTAGTTCCAGTGCCTGTTGTACCAGTACCTGTTGTGCCAGTGCCCGTAGTTCCAGTGCCTGTTGTGCCAGTGCCCGTAGTTCCAGTACCTGTTGTACCAGTACCTGTAGTTCCAGTGCCTGTTGTACCTGTAGTTCCGCTACCTGTTATGCCAGTGCCTGTTGTACCAGTACCAGTACCAGTACCTGTAGTTCCAGTACCTGTTGTGCCTGTTGTACCAGTACCTGAGCTAGTGCCACCACTGGAAGCTCCGCTGCCGGAGCCTCCACTTTGGGCAGAAACAGAAGGAGGTAAGGACACCGAAGCGAAACTGATGGCAAAGACAGTAGCTAAAACAGTTTTAGATAAATCAAAAGGCTTCATGCTTATCGTTCCTTTTATGTTATGTTCTAGATTTCTGTGGTTGATTGATCTTCAAAACCGACATTGTCTACTCAATCTACTGCTAAATTATGTAAATTCTTAGCAAGACAAATTGAGGAGTCTTTCACCCAGTTTCTTTGGGGGAAATTGTAAAGCATCTGAATATCCCACAAAACTTACTATGCGTTAGAGCAAACTAATTCATAATCTGTAATTACTAATTCAGGATTAGGAACCCTCGAATAAAGTCGCTTGTTCACAAAAAAAGGAATAATAATATTTATTTTTACTATAAAATTACATTCCTTTTTATCCTTACTTTTAACTACTTATTATGAATTATTCTCTTTGTTACTGTTATTCAAGATAACTTTTTGCTGCCAGCAGTTAAGACTCTATTAAGAATACTCCACAATCTTATTTCACCTGAGAATTTATAACTTCATACTCTAGGTGTATTTTAGTTTCGACTTAAGGAATATGTTGTTATCAATTAGTTTATTATCTCATTTCACTTAAGTTTTTCTAAACTTGATTGACAGCCCAGTCCGCAGAATATCTCCCCTGTCAAGGGACCGATTGCAAAAAAAATTTCGCAATCCTTTTTATCGAAATAAGGCATTCTCTATATTTGAGATTTCTTGTCAATGTGTAAATCCTAGAATTTACCATTCGGCTAAAGCGATCGCTATTCCTTGTTGCAAATCTGGTGTTAGTGTGGCGTTATTTACTAACTGTTGCAATTGTTGATGTGTGGCTTCCCCATCCAGATTTTTTAGTGCAGCGATCGCGTGCAGTCTTACAGATGCATTACGATCGGCTAACAGCGAAATCAATGGTTCAATTGCTTGCATTTTGCCTAACTGTCCTAAAGACAGAGCGATCGCACTTTTGATGCTGGCAATCTCTGTGGCTGGATGGTGCGATCGCAGTATTTGCAGTAAGATTTCTGCGGCTGGTGTAGTTAGCTGCGGTTTTTGGACTCGTCCCAAAACTGTGACAATTTCTTGCCAAAGTGTCTCGGAAGTGATTTGATTAAGCGCTGTTTGCAAATATTCCAAACTGGATGGTGTCCCTACCCAACTTAAAGCGCGAATGCTTTCTAATTGCAGCGTTGTCGGTGTCTGAGGTGAAATCAGCAGTTCAAATAAGTGTTTGGCAGCATCATCACTACCCATACGAGAAAGGGCAACTGCGGCTGCACAACAAACCTCAAGGTTAAAGTCGTAAAGCTTAGGTTGCAGTCTCGTTACTAAATCTAATGCTTGGTGTAAGTCAGGGCGAAAACCTAAACCAAGCACTGCTGCACGCCTAACTATGGCAGCTATATCATCCAAAGCGTTCAACAATACTGGTGGTACACGTTCGTCATGAAAACTGCTGAGGGCTTCAATTGCGGCGGCGCGGATTCCTGCTTGTGGATCTTGCGCTACACTCAACAGCGGTGTGATGGTTTCTGGTTGCCGAATACAACAAAGCGATCGCACTGCTAACAGTCGTGTCTCTTCATCTAATAGAAGTTCAGTTAGTGAGGTAATAGCAACAGTACCCATTTGTCCCAGTGCTGTAGCTGCGATCGCTTTAAGTTCTTCATCCTCATCAGTTTTCAACAATTCCACCAAAGGTGTGATGGCTTCTGGGTGCTGAAATTCGCCCAAAGTCCTTGCTGCATACCAACGCAATTCTTCTTCTGCGTCTTCATCTTCCAATATCTCAATCAGCGGTGGGATAGCAATATCTCCCAAGTAAGTCAACACTTTGGTAATTTCCCAACGTTGTTGAAAATCCCCCATCTCTAATATTGAAAGTCCTAATGTCAGCAGATATTCCCGGTTTTTAACTATGTCTGGATGTTTAGAGTCTGCCCCGAAGATTAATTGTTGCAAATATTGAATTAGTGATGACCAATCAGCCGCATTATATGCTGCCTCAGCTTGTACCAAAAGCTGGTTGATGTTACTCACAATATCCTGCTTGAATTATCATCTTCTGCCCCCTGCCTTCTCTAACTTGGCTTGACTACAACTGAATACCCCTCAATTTTGGCGGCGTAAGTTTTCAGTGGGTCTGTCGCTGGGCCTTTTTGCACTTTACCGTCAACGCCAAATTCCGAACCATGACAGGGACAGGCGAATTTTTTTGCTTCAGCTTTCCATGCTACGGTGCAACCATTGTGAGTACAGGTAGGGTTAACAGCAGCCAGTTTTTCGGCTTTAGATGTGCCGACTACCAGCACAGGCCCAGCAGGTGAGTTTTTTGCCAGCAATTGACCTGTTTTATCTAATTCTGCCGATGTCCCAATTGTTTGCCAATCCCCAGAAGGTGGAGTTGTTTGAGAAGAACAAGCTGCGATCGCTACAGGTAGAGAACTCGCTATCCAACCCAAACCTACCCAATTAATAAAATCACGACGTTTCATAACTGCTGAAATAATATCTAAGTTTTAGCTAACATCTGTCATCCAACTTTGGATTTTAGATTTTGAATTAATCTATGGCGATCCAAAATTGCTTAAGTCATCTCAAATACCGCTTATTAAGGGTTTTGGTCGTTTATTGGCGATTTTAATGCAAAAAATGCATAATATTCATACGATTTCAGCAATTTTACCAAAAAAACGTAACAATTTATACGATTTTAACAGAAATCTCACCTTAACTTATGAGTATCGAAATTGTTACATGAACAGTATCTAAACCTGCTTGACAAATTCCCAAGAAGTAAATGGCGACAAGTTTTCCTTAGCTAACCACGGTTTTAAAGTTTCGCGTTGGAATGCTCTTGAGTAAAAATAATCAGCCGTAATCAAATATTAAGGTTTTATTCCCTAACCTCCTAGATACAGCACCTGATGTAACTACGGATTGATTGATATTGGGCAATTACCAGCACAAGTCCTCAGGATATCAGTAATTTGCAACGAGAGTCAGCCTCATGACAGACACAGCAACTACCACCAGCCTCAATAAGTTCGAGAAATTAAAAGCAGAAAAAGATGGACTCGCCATTAAGAGTGAGATAGAGAAATTTGCCGCCCTGGGCTGGGAAGCAATGAACGAAATAGACCGTGACCATCGACTCAAGTGGGTGGGTGTGTTTTTTCGTCCAGTTACCCCAGGTAAGTTCATGATGCGGTTGCGGATGCCCAACGGTATTCTGACCAGCAGTCAGATGCGTGTTTTGGCCCAAGTGGTGCAGCGTTACGGAGATGATGGCTGCGCTGATATTACTACGAGACAGAACATTCAATTACGGGGGATCAGGATTGAAGATTTACCAGATATCTTTAATAGATTTCACGCAGTTGGTTTAACCAGCGTTCAGTCAGGGATGGATAACGTCCGCAATATCACAGGCGACCCTGTGGCGGGGTTAGATGCAGATGAGTTGTACGACACACGAGAGTTGGTACAGCAAATTCAAGATATGCTCACCAACAAAGGGGAAGGTAATCCAGAGTTTAGCAACTTACCACGGAAGTTTAATATTGCGATCGCAGGTGGAAGAGACAATTCAGTTCATGCTGAAATCAACGATTTAGCTTTTGTTCCCGCATTTAAGGAGGGGACAGGGCAAGAATTTTCCCAATCACCAATATTCGGCTTCAACGTCCTCGTTGGTGGCTTTTTCTCAGCCAAACGTTGTGAGGCGGCGATTCCTCTGAATGCGTGGGTAGCTCCAGAAGATGTGGTAGCCGTATGTAGAGCGGTTTTGGAAGTCTTTCGTGACCATGGCCCGCGTGCTAATCGGCAAAAATCCCGCCTGATGTGGCTAATTGATGAATGGGGTTTAGAAAAGTTTCGAGCAGAAGTAGAAAACCGTTTGGGTAAATCATTATTACCCGCAGCTGCAAAAGACGAAATCGACTGGGAAAAACGCGACCACATTGGGGTATATAAACAAAAACAAGCAGGATTAAATTACGTAGGCTTGCACATTCCTGTCGGTCGGTTGTATGCCGAAGATATGTTTGAAATCGCTCGTCTAGCGGAAGTTTACGGCAGTGGTGAAATCCGGTTCACAGTTGAGCAAAACATTGTCATCCCCAACGTTACTGAATCACGTTTAGCAACATTTTCAGTAGAGCCGATCCTAGAAAGGTTTTCCATTGAGCCTGGTTTGCTGGCGCGATCGCTAGTATCTTGCACAGGTGCACAATTTTGCAACTTTGCTCTCATCGAAACCAAAAACCGTGCCCTGGCAATGATTAAAGCCTTAGAAGAAGAGTTAACCTTCATCAATCCAGTACGAATTCACTGGACAGGTTGCCCAAACTCCTGTGGACAGCCCCAAGTTGCAGACATCGGTTTAATGGGAACTAAAACTCGCAAAAATGGCAAAACCCTGGAAGGCGTTGACATATATTTAGGTGGCAAAGTCGGCAAAGATGCTCATTTGGGTACTTGCGTCATCAAAGGCATACCATGTGAAGACTTAAAGCCAATATTACAAGACTTACTCATCAAAGACTTTGGGGCAAAACTCAAGCAAGAAGCCTTAGTAGTTACTAACTGCTAGTGCTTCAAGGCATTGAAAAGAGGCAGAGGGGCAAGGGGAAGGGTGCAGAGGAAAGGAATTTTCCCCCTGCTCCCTGCTCCCTGCTCCCTGCTCCCCACTCCCCTCAATTTAGGAAGATTGGAATGCTTAAAAACTTATTTTCATCCAGCGATCGCTATCGCATCTTACATCAGACTTGGTTTGCCTTCTTTCTCACCTTTGTTTGTTGGTTTAACTTTGCTCCCTTCGCTACAACCATTGGTAAAGAGCTACATTTAGCGCCTGAGCAAATCAAAACTTTAGGTATCTGTAACCTCGCCCTTACAATTCCCGCACGCCTAATTATTGGGATGCTTCTGGATCGTTTTGGTCCGAGAATCACGTATTCAATCCTGCTGATGTTTGCGGTAGTTCCTTGTTTGGCGACGGCGCTAGCACAAGACTTTAATCAATTAGTCATCAGTCGTTTGCTGATGGGAATTGTCGGATCTGGGTTTGTTGTGGGTATCCGCATGGTGGGGGAATGGTTCCAGCCGAAGGAGATGGGAATTGCCCAAGGCATTTATGGTGGTTGGGGCAACTTTGGGGCTTTTGGCGCAGAGTTTGCCTTACCGATACTTGCAGTTTCTACTAGCTTTTTCGCTGGTGGTGGTTCTAACTGGCGGTTTGCGATCGCATTTACAGGATTCGTTGCAGCCATCTACGGCGTAATTTATTACAACAGCGTCCAAGATACGCCCGCAGGCAAAGTCTACAAGAAACCTAAGAAAAATGGTTCTCTAGAAGTGACCAGCATTAAAAGCTTCTGGGCGATGATTGTCTCGAATTTTGGTTTGATTTTCGCCTTAGGTTTATTAGCTTGGCGCTTGGAACAAAAGAATATTCACTTCCTAACTTTGAGCCAAATGTATCTGGCTTGGTTGCTATTAGCAGGATTGTTTGCTTACCAAAGTTACAGAGCTTGGCAGGTAAACCGAGAACTTCTAACTGGTAAGAAAACTTACGCTCCATCTGAACGCTTTCAATTTGGTCAAGTAGCTTTACTGGAATTCACTTACATCACTAACTTTGGCAGCGAACTGGCAGCCGTTTCTATGCTCCCGGCATTTTTTGAAAAAACCTTTGCTTTAGAGCATGTTGTCGCTGGAATGATTGCTGCTACCTATCCGTTCTTAAATTTGGTTTCTCGTCCCAGTGGTGGCTTAATTTCTGATAAATTTAGCTCCCGTAAATGGACAATGACAATTATCAGTGCTGGCATTGGTGTTAGTTATTTGATGGCACATTTTATTAGTAGTAACTGGCCGATTCCGCTAGCGATCGCAGTTACAATGTTTGCCGCTTACTTTGCCCAAGCTGGCTGCGGTGCAACCTACAGCATCGTACCCCTAATTAAGAAAGAAGCCACTGGACAAATTGCTGGTAATGTGGGAGCTTACGGTAATTTTGGCGGCGTGGTTTATCTCACAATCTTTAGCTTAACCGACGCTCCAACACTGTTTAGCACAATGGGTTTAGCTGCTTTAGTCTGCGCTTTTATGTGTGCCTTCTTCCTCAAAGAACCAAAAGGCTCCTTTGCCGCTGCTTATGAAGGTGAATTACCAGAAACCGCAACTAAAAATCCTGCCTTTTTAGCGGAAGAATAAACTTCTTGCATAAATCGAAAATAAGAAATCCACCCCGTTTTTGACTTACATCAAAGTCTCCTCTCCCCGCTTACCTACAGTGTCTCTTCGCCTGCAATGCCAATACATCGACCTACATTGTTAATGCGAAACCTGCAATGCCAATGCATCGACCTACATTGTTAATGCGAGACCTGCAATGCCAATACATCGACTTGCATTGTTAATGCGAGACCTGCAATGCCAATGCATCGACCTGCATTGTTAATGCGAAACCTGCAATGCCAATGCATCGACCTGCATTGTTAATGCGAGACCTGCAAAAATTAATCCACTTTACGCAGTAGTAAGTTGGGTTGAGGAAGAAACTCAACAATTAGCCTTTAATTTTGGGATGAGCAAAGCGAAACCCAACTTACATATCTTTAACCCAAGCGTATTGGTATCTTTATCCAGGATTGGCGTGCAACATATAAATTTCCCAAGCTGGCACTGCATTTGAGGTTGCACAATCAAAATAACAAAATGGTACAACTGCCATGAGTGAATTTACCAAAACTCTCTGTCCTTACTGTGGTGTTGGCTGTGGACTAGAAGTTTCACCCCCAGCCCAACTTGGCAAAGCAACTAATCGAGATAGTCAAGGAAATCCGACTTGGCGGGTGCGCGGCGATAAAGCCCATCCATCCAGTCAAGGAATGGTTTGCGTCAAAGGCGCAACGATCGCGGAATCTTTAGATAAAAATAGATTACATTACCCAATGGTGCGAGACTCCTTAGATCAAGAGTTCCGCCGGGTTAGTTGGGATGAAGCCTTTAATACGATCGTGCAGCGCATTCAAACTATACGCTTCACCCAAGGGCCAGAAGCTATATGCATGTATGGTTCCGGTCAGTTTCAAACTGAGGACTATTACATAGCTCAGAAATTGATGAAAGGCTGTCTGGGTACTAATAATTTTGATGCCAACTCTCGCTTATGTATGTCTAGTGCTGTGGCTGGCTACATTCAAAGCTTTGGTTCAGATGGCCCGCCTTGCTGTTACGAAGACCTAGAGTTAACTGACTGTGCATTTTTAATTGGCACTAATACCGCTGAATGTCACCCCATCGTTTTCAATCGACTGGAGAAATATCACAAAAAGAACCGCAAAGTCAAAATGATTGTGGTTGATCCCCGTCGCACACCAACCGCAGAAGCCGCTGATTTGCATTTAGCGATTCGTCCCGGTACAGATATCGACTTGTTAAACGGCATCGCCCACTTGTTGATGCGCTGGAACTACATCGATACCATGTTCATGGACGATTGCACCACCAACTTTCCTGCTTATGCTGAAGTAATTCGCCACTATCCCCCAGAAGTGGTGGCTCGTCAATGTGGAATCAGCATTGAAGATTTAGAAACAGCAGCTCGCTACTGGGGTCAATCACAGCGGGTACTGTCTTTGTGGTCAATGGGTGTGAATCAATCGTCAGAAGGGACAGCTAAGGTAAGAACTATCATTAACCTACACCTGATGACTGGACAGATTGGTAAACCTGGGGCTGGCCCTTTTTCGCTCACTGGTCAGCCAAACGCAATGGGAGGAAGGGAAGCCGGAGGTTTGGCGCATTTATTACCGGGTTATCGGGTGGTAAAAAATCCCCAGCACCGAGCAGAAGTTGAGGAGTTTTGGGGACTCAAGCCAGGACAGATTTCGCCCAATCCCGGTTTGACTGCTTGGGATATGATCGCTGGCTTGGAAAATGGTGCTGTAGAGTTACTGTGGATTGCGGCTACCAATCCAGCTGTGAGTATGCCAGATTTAGAGCGGACTAAGAAGGCATTGTTGCGATCGCCTTTTACTATCTACCAAGATGCCTATTATCCTACAGAAACCTCTGCCTACGCTCACGTGCTGCTACCAGCTGCCCAGTGGGGTGAAAAAACTGGTGTGATGACAAATTCCGAACGGGTGGTAACTTTGTGTTCAGCATTCCGCCAACCGCCAAGAGAAGCTAAAGCAGATTGGGAAATTTTTGCCGAAGTTGGACGTAGATTAGGTTTTGAAAGAGAATTTGCCTTTGCTAACTCTGCTGAAGTTTATGCTGAGTTTGTCAAACTAACTAAAACTCGCCCCTGCGATATGACAGGTATCAGTCACGCACAATTACAAGCTAAAGGCCCGACTCAATGGCCTCATTCTGAAGAGAGCAGAGGAGCAGGAGAAGCAGGGGGAAAAACCTCTCAAAAGCGGTTATATACTGATTTACGCTTCCATACCCCTGACAAACGCGCTCGATTTGGGGCATATTACTCAAAGGGATTGGCAGAACCACCAGATCCTGATTATCCTTTTGTACTAACCACTGGACGCCTTTACGGACACTGGCATACGCAGACACGCACCGGTCGAATTGAAAAAATTTGCAAAATGCATCCCGAACCGTTTATCGAAATTCATCCCCGTGATGCTGCTAAGTTAGGTATTGTAGAAAGTATGTATGTGGAAGTGCGATCGCGTCGGGGTAAAGCGAAGTTTCCGGCTAAAGTGACAAGGGCGATCGCACCTGGTACAGTTTTTGTCCCCATGCATTGGGGTTCGCTGTGGGCAGATAATGCCGAAGCTAACGCTCTCACCCATCCAGAATCTTGCCCCGATTCGCTGCAACCAGAATTAAAAGCCTGTGCAGTGCAATTAATACCAATTTCTGTGGGACTTACAACCAAAAATCATCAACTCCAGTCCTCACAATGGTAAGCTGCAAGGTATATCTCTAAAGTGGTAATTTATAATCAGCAATCAGTAATTTCGTCAATGCTCAATAGTCAATAGTTATTATCATTTTTTATGACTCTCTAATTTCTACTGTTACCAATTACCATATTTAAAGAGCCTAAATCTTTAGTAATTAAAGGTTTTATTATTATCGATTTTAGCTAGGGATAAAAATAGAGATAAAAAACTTCCGAAGCATCAGCAAGCAATCTTTTTTTAATCCTCTAGATTTATCTATGGGATTTTCTTTTATTTTAGAATTGGGTGCAGCAGATGAAAAAGCTAGTGAGGCGAATTTTAGAATCTACCAAAGATGAGAACTTCATGCACATCATCGAAAACATAGAAGTGCTAGTTTCTAAAGTTCTATCTATCTTCATGGTAATTGTAATTTTGGTAGCGATCGCAGATTTAGGAGTCTTTATTTTTAAAGAGTTATTTACAGCGCCTTATGGAAAGTTTAACACAACACTGTATAAGATTTTCGGTTTATTTTTAAATATTTTAATCGCTTTAGAAATTTTAGAAAACATTACAGCCTATTTACGAAGACACGTTTTTCAAGTTGAATTAGTTATTGTCACTTCTTTAATTGCTGTTGCCAGAAAAATTATTATTCTTGACTTAGAAAAAATTGGAGGTATTGATATAATTGGTCTAGGTATAGCTATTCTTGCCTTATCAATTAGTTATTTGATAATTCGTCTCAGTAATTCCAAAGATGCAAGTTAAATAAAAGGCCCAACAAACTGTTGTGGATTTCAAAAAATCTTTTCCTACTCCCTATTTCCCATCCTCACCCATCAACTTTGGGTTTGTCGAACAATGACAGATTTCTT
Organism: Nostoc sp. ChiQUE02; assembly: GCF_034531305.2. Taxonomy (NCBI): domain Bacteria; kingdom Bacillati; phylum Cyanobacteriota; class Cyanophyceae; order Nostocales; family Nostocaceae; genus Nostoc; species Nostoc sp. ChiQUE02. The sequence continues at coordinate 68,487 of NZ_JAVRBN020000028.1, read as the reverse complement.
TCAATTTGAAGCAGACTTTGTTGATTCCCTGCGTTGCATCCCCATGCAGGTGCGTTACAATTTAGACACCTGTGGCATCAAGCTAAAATTGTCTGATTGGAATCAAATGACTACAGCCGAGCGTCAAGCTTTAGTCGAATTACCTTGCACTACAGAAACAGAAATTCAGTCTTACCGCGAGCATATTCAGCAGTTAATTTTACAACGCACGGGCATAGCAGCTACAAAATTGCCCATCGAGCCTCATCCCGCATGGCTAGACTCTACCACTGTACCAGCTATCATTCAGGAAAAATCTCAAGAAATAGGTGTAACTCTGACACAGCAACATTGGGCAGCTTTAACGCCCTTACAGCGTTTTGCCTTGATTAAACTCAGCCGTGCAGGACATGAAAATAAAAACTTTCCCAGAGCAATGGCAGAATTTCATCTGCTTTAATTAGTCAATAGTCATTAACAGAACAAATCTGTAGGGTGGATTACACTTTGTTAACTTGCCGCTCTTAAATGATACATTACATCACAGTTAGTGCTGTAATGTATCAAAAATTCATCATAGGCTAACGCCTAATGTAGCTGACTCTAAATTAATATTTACTTTATAAACAACTATTAACTATTGACTATTGATTAATAAATGAGGGTAACAAAAATATGGCTGCAAAGAAACTTTTGATGCTCATTGGGGACTATGTAGAAGACTATGAAGTGATGGTTCCTTTCCAGGCGTTGCAAATGGTGGGACACACTGTCCATGCAGTTTGCCCAGATAAAAAAGCTGGAGATAAGGTGCGAACAGCAGTTCACGACTTTGAAGGAGACCAGACTTACAGCGAAAAACCCGGTCACAATTTCACTTTAAATGCTACGTTTGCAGAAGTAGAAGCCGCAACCTATGATGCCTTAGTAATTCCGGGAGGACGGGCACCAGAATATATCCGTCTGAATCAGCAGGTGCTAGAAATCACCCGTCACTTTGCCCAAACTAATAAACCGATTGCTGCCATCTGCCACGGCTTGCAGTTATTGGCAGCTGCTGATGTACTGCAAGGCAAGAGATGTACTGGCTACCCTGCTTGTAGCCCAGATATCAAAAGTGCTGGAGGGATTTATGTCGATATCCCTGTCGATCGGGCAATAGTTGATGGTAACTTGGTGACAGCACCAGCTTGGCCTGCTCACCCCCATTGGTTGGCAGAATTCCTCACAGTACTTGGAACTAAGATTGAACACCCAGAACTAGCTACAGTTGCTTGAAGCAAGATACCGAAAATCTTTTGGTTTGATCTTCAAAGCAGTTTCTTTTACTACTCATTACTCCCTATTCCCTGCTCCTAAGGAGCTTAATTAATTATCAGTGGCAAAAACAACTGACAACAGACCACTGAAGATTATATATTTTTGGAATAGAACTAAATGCAGTAAAAACTACTATTTTTTTATAATAGGACAAACTCTCAGCAGATGAAATACTTATTTACATTAGGTGAAACAATTTGAAATTTTGCATCTAGAATTTTAAATTTCTTAGCAGGAAGTGAAGCTATAGTGGATTTAGCAATGCTGCTGTTAATGTGGCTAAGGTTAGTCCTGCTGCCAAATTATGTGAAGAATTAGTTTAGAAACGCACTTCTTATCGATGACAGGCAAAAACGCAAGACATAATGCATTTCTGCGGCTAGTGTCTGGTAATGGGGCAGCTTCTGGAGCAGAATCTCGCTACTCGCTGCCCCCCAGTAAAGAGATGGTAATTGGACGCGACCCCAGCTGCCAAGTTGTCTTAGATGCCATGATGTACCGAATGGTATCTCGTCGTCATGCAGTGGTTCGTCCCCTCTCTCTATCCCCAGATAGCAAATTTAGCTGGGTGCTTTGTGATTTGAATAGTGCCAATGGCACTTATTTGAATGGACAACGCTTGTATGAATGTCAGGAATTGCACCCAGGCGATCGCATTTCTCTAGGTGCTGATGGGCCGCAATACGTTTTTGAGTATGAGTATACCTCGCTCACCCCGGCGACGACAGTGAATCAAATGACACCACTGCCTTCGGCAACGAACTACCACAACCACACGCAATTAAAGCAGCCAGATTCTGTTAGCTTCACCCAACTTTTTCCCATTATTTCCACTGGAAAAGATTTAACTCGTAAAGCTTACCTTGTACCGGGAATACTGACCGTAATCTTTGTGGTGCTGATGTTTGCTACAGTCGGTCAGCCCCAGGCTAATCAAGTCATCGTCGCAACTTACATCGCCTTCGCTGCCTACTATTTTGTTTACCAACTTTGCGGCAAACAGAAGCCTTGGTGGGTGCTAATGGCTGCGGCAATGAGTACAACGCTGATTTTGCTCAGTCCGCTGTTGGATCTATTTATCTTCGTGTTTCGCGGCATCTTGCCTGGAAACTTGCCTTCACCCCAAGAATCTATCACCTTCACAGAGTTACTGGTGCGGATGTTTTTTGGTGCTGGCTTGATGGAGGAACTACTCAAGGCATTGCCTGTACTAGGGGCCTTTGCCATCGGTAGAATGTTGTCTTCACCTTGGCGGGAACGCATAGGCGTCTGGGAACCTCTAGATGGTATTCTCCTGGGAACGGCTTCTGCTGTGGGCTTCACTCTCTTGGAAACCCTCGGTCAGTATGTGCCAGATATCACTCAAAATGTCACGCAACAGGTGGGTATAGGTGCTGCTGGTCAATTGGCGGGTTTACAACTGCTAATTCCGCGAATTCTAGGTTCTGTAGCCGGACACATGGCTTATAGTGGCTACCTTGGTTATTTTATCGGATTGGCTGTCCTCAAGCCCAGCAGAAGTTGGCAAATTCTTTCTATTGGTTATCTTAGTGCCTCTGCGCTCCACGCTCTGTGGAATGCAACAGGATCAATCAATGCCTTGCTGTTGGTAGTTGTTGGAGTGTTATCTTACGCCTTTTTGATGGCGGCAATTCTCAAGGCACGGGCGCTGTCACCGACGCGATCGCAAAATTTTGCTACCCGATTTCTCGGTCCCAAATGAGAGATGGGAGCAGGGGGAGTAGAGGGATCAGGGGAAGCATACTTCTCTACGAGAGGCTACGCCAACGACTACGCTCAGTAACCGGGGGGAGCAGGGGAAGCAGGGGGAGATGAGGCAGAATAACGAATGTCCAATGCTTGAATATTTATCTCTTGGGATAGATGGCGTAGTTTGAATATCAGTGTAAAGTTACTTTACTTTGGGGTAACCATACCTAAAAAATAAAGAACATTAAACTTCTTGCAAAAGTCTTGATTTTCGACTCTTTCTTTGCGCCTCTGCGTAAGGCAAACCAACATCTTTGCAAAAGACGCCTCTGAACAGAGTGAGCGCAAAGCGCGGATTACGCGAACACAACGCATGATGAAAATTTTAGCTTTCTCTACTATTTCTCTTCCCGATCACCTGTAACCTGTCACCTGTTCCCTATTTATACTTCAGACTGAGGTTTGTTGAGTTGAGTAAAAGCATAAGAAGCGATCGCTAAACTAACTTTTGCTTTCTCTACTTCTGATAAAGCTGTCCATTCAGTATTTTTAAGATTACTGAGGGTAGATGCCGCGTTTTGCGATTCGCTACTTCGCATAGCGTAAGCAAAAGGACGAGCCAAAACTAAAAGATCCTCTGTTCCCCAGGTTGGTAGTACTGTCTGAACGCACTCAACTAATTGTTCACCCATTGATTGCTGGGCAGCAAAAATTTCAGCAGCTTTGGTGGCGATGGTGTTGAGCAATGTTTGGGGGACACAGGCGGCAAAAGTAGTACGTAATATTTCTTGAAGATCAACCACTACTGCCTGTTTTCGGTTGTCATTGTAATCTGGTGTAGAAGTAATACCAGACCAAAGTGTATCTAGATGGCTGTAAAAATCTTGCGATCGCTTCATCAGTTCTTCATCAAGCAAATCTTGCATTCCGAACTGTTGTTCTAGTTCCTGAAAATAAGCTTCTGATTCATCATCACCTGGATTCCAGGGATAGTTAGCATCGTCTGGTTCTAGTAAAGCTTCTAATAATTCTAAATCTACTTGAGATGGCAAAGAAGAGAAACTGTCTGAGCCGTTAATTTTATTAGCCATTTTTTCTTACCTCACTATTATTTGGTGGTATTGACAGCTACAATTCCTCAGAAGAGATTTCCGCAAAAACAGTTGAATTTTTCTTCGGTAAAAACAGATTTTAAAAGCTGATGCTAAAGACTCAAATCCATTTCTGCAATAGCTCTGCTAGGAGTCTTCAATAATAAACTCCCAGGTTTCACCCCTAGCACTTCCAAACTTTAACTGCATTCCCGATTTCAATGGGACTTCCTCTCGGAGGATTTGTTGCCAACCATTAGGTCCTAAAAACCAGGTTGTCCCGTAGGTGGAAAAATCCTGCAAATAATAAGTTCGCACCAATGTAGCATCAGTAAGAGTATTGCGGCAAAAGATTTCGGCGTGACGTTTGGATACAGATGGTTCAGGGATGACAATATCATTGTCTTTCGTGCGGCCGATGCGGGTGATTCCATAACGCAGTAGCCAGGTTTTACCTTTTGGGGTGAGCGATCGCAAAGAAGCAGTTGGAAGTGAGGAACCTACATCAGGAATGGCTGTATCTGGTAGTTCCGTAATACCTTCATCTAGGTTCTTAATGAGTTCGCCATTAAAATCTGGATGCAGGTAGAGAACAGGCAAAGTCCAAGCAGGTTGATTAAATTTATATAGTGTTAACAACTCTTGCCTAGCCTGCGCTACGGCTTCATCAATTGGTTTGTGCGATCGCAAAGCTTCGGTAAAGGCTTGAATAAAACTGTGGCTTTCGTGGTCAGCGATTTCATCGCGCATCCCCAAAACCGCAGGCACCCCATGACGAATCAGTACTTCTGCTAAACTGCTGGCAGGGATAGCTTGATGATTGATAGCAGCTGGTTGTGCGCCCCAACAGGCGTTGAAAACCGCTAGTTTCACACCTGTACGGGTCAAGACTTGCGCCAATTCTATCCCATTGAGGGGCATATCTGGTCGCAAAAACAGTAACCCCCCATCTGGGTCTGGCAAACCATGTCCAGCATAAAAGAAAACATTGTATGCTTTGCTTTCTAATTCTTGAATCAACTCCTGTGGAGTTGGTTGTAGCAGTTGATTTACTATACAAGGTGCATATCTTTGGGAATTACCACCCCCAGACGTATCTGCAAGAGTTTGCTGTAAAATAGCAGCTTCTTGTTCTAGTTGCAGCTTGTCATCATGACCTAAAACCAGCAGAATACTTAAAGCCTGGTCAGTTCGCAAATACGGTAAGGCGTCAACTTCAGTGCTGGTGCGACTAAATAGCAAATCTTGAGAAAGGGACATCGCCGATTGACCAGGTTCACGCTGCATAATTTCCCAAGGCAAAGCGATGAGATCCGGGTCACGAATTTCTAGTCGAAAGCGCAAACGTGTATGCTGACCCATAGCAATGCCGCGACTGCGTTCTAGACTGCCAAGAATTTGTCCGTCAAATACCCAGCGCCATAAATTCATTCCCAAGTGTTGCATCAAACGACTGCTGTAGGGGCCAGTGGTCTGACCTGAAGCGGGTGAAATCCAATCTGGGGGGAATGGGTTAGCCTTTTGCGATGTTAAGTTTGGGGAAATATCTAGGCGACTATGACCAGCAAACATCTGCTGCCATTCTTGCCAAACTTGGGTGAGTTCAACAGGCCATACACAGTCACGTAAAACGTAGCCACTGGGATATGGAGCCTTGACCACCCAAATGGCGAAGTTGTCAGTGCCAGTGTGTAGGAGACGGGCGATCGCCAAATTCAGGGATGGCATGGATTCATTAAACTAAAAGCTAAAAACAAATGAAAGAGGCAGGATAGCACAGCGGTAGCGAGTCCGTGAGCGTCGGCAGGAGACAGGAGGAGTAAATCAGCTATAGGATTCGACCTCTCCTGATTTGGAGCTACTGAACTCTCGTTCAGTGGGAGTCTTAGACCCTTGCTCCCTCTGGTTCTTGCTGAAACTAGAGGGCATTTTTCTCCAGCAAGAACTGCTTTCTGTTTCCTGCCTTTCTTGATAATTTCAAATAACAATTCTCCAAGGTGAAAACTTTCTACTTTTTTGACCTTGTAAGTTTTTACTCTGATTGTTACCTGTTATTATTTCAGGTTTTTACCAGTTTATCGAGTATTTGATTAAGTTGGACTGGTGTCAGGTGCAGGTGGTTGAGTAACTGGCGGTTGCGTGACGGTTCTACATGGGCTTGGTGCGTCTGATTGTAAAACAGATACGCCAAAACGGTTGAGTTGGGAGAAGTTTAGCAATACTGTTGCTGGCAAAGGTTTTGAATTTGCTGGAACTGACGTAGTTACTGCTGGGTTATTAGTATTAGCTGGAGCTTGTGTGCTTTTATTGGCACAGACTCGCATAGATACCGAAAAACTTCCAGAAGCAGGTTTGGGATTTGATATTTTCTCAATAACTTCTAAAAAAGTCCCACGAGGGAGCGATTGGTTGTTTCCTAAGGAGATATCATTATTGGTTTTAATTACCCAACCAGGAGAAAGGTTAGCAAGCGATCGCGGCGCGGGTGTCGCTTCGATGCCAGGGTTTTGAGTTTGTAATGGATTGGAAAAAACTGGAGAGGCTCCTGATGGCGATCGCAGTTGCTTCACGAACAACCCTAAAGAACCTGCTGCTACCACACAGATTAACGGGACTATCCACTGTAGCGGTAAACTGCGCGTTTTGACTGGCTCCTTTTCGGGAATGACCTGAGTTTTGTGGTTTGGGCTACCTAAAAGTGTCGCACTTGTCGCTTTGGACGCTAAATCAACAGTTTTGGCAGAATAACTCTCTGAAATGACTGCTTTGATGGTGATTTCTGGTTCCCAATATTGAACTTGATAGTGAACTAAAGCGACGGTGACATTATCATGTCCATTTTTAGTATTAGCAATTTCGACTAATCTATCCGCAACATTAGCTAAATTTGCTTCCCCAGCTATAATTGGCAAGATTTCTGTTTCCCAGTACTCCTCCACCCGATCAAAATCACTCAAACCATCGGATGTGAGCAGAAAAACAGCATCTTCGTCGAGCATAAACCGTCCCGATGTGGGGTGCAATGAATTGCTCGATCCCATGCCCAATGCCTGGACGAGAGAGCCAGCAGCACTCTGTTGCACAGCCTCGCGATAAATGGCATAGCCTAGCCGCACCTCGCGGGAGGCGACATCATCATCGAGAGTAACTTGATAACAGCCGTGGCGTGTAATCCAGTAAGCACGACTATCACCAACGTGGGTAATGTACATTTCATGAGCAACAGGCAATGCCATGACTAAAGTCGTGCCCATACGTTGACGCCCTTGGCGATTTTCAACGTCATTGCGCTGACTAATTTTGTCATTGGCCATTGCCACTGCCTTGTCTAGGTCATTCAGCAGCAGTGAGGGGTCTATGTGGTCATAGGGAACTTTTGTTAGTTGCTGTACCTGCTGCTGGATTGTTTCAATGGCTAAATTTGAGGCAACATTACCGCCCTCGTGTCCACCGATGCCATCACAGACAATTGCTAAGGCAGTTGGCTGGGGTGGTTTGCTCACTAGAGTGCCACTGGGGGGGCTACAGGCATCTTCGTTACGTTGGCGGCTTGGGCCAGTGTCGGTTTTGGTGATAATTTTGATCGTGGGTGTTTGCGATCGACCTAATTGCGCCAGTCCCCGATCTAAAACTCCGATTAATTGATCGGTTGAGTTAATCTCTCCCTGAATTAAGGAAAGGCTAATGCGCTCGACAAATTCAGTTATAGCTGGTTTGGCATCACTGACTAACTGCTGCCAAAATTCACCTAATTGAGGTAATTCTGGTGATGTTGCGGTGTCAAAACGTAAATCCAACAAACGGACTAATGATCCTTCTACCCGTAATACATAAGAGTCAAGTAAGCTAGAGGCGACACCTTCACTCACAAGAGGTTGCCATAGATGAGCTATTTGCCACAACCAATTGAGTTGACGCATCGATGTAGCATCACGCCAAGCAGTAGTTAACTCGCTGCCCAAATGCACTTGTTGGATTGTGTCATCTACTAACAGTGGCGGTTTTTCTAAGAGTAATATTTCTCGGTGGGAGGTACCATCAGCTAGAAAAAGCACTCCATATACCTGCGGTACGTGCAAACGGTAGGGAATGAGTCTCAGGTAAGCTCTTAGAGGCTGTAAATTATCTAACTCCGGCGTTAGCGCTAAAAAACCAGGTTTCGTATCTAAAAGAACAAATTTATCAATGACTAAATAGCGATCGGCTAATATTTCTCCAGGGCTACCCACACTTGGGCCATCTACCACAGCCCAGAGGTAATTTTTGGGTAGGGGCGTGGAACATCGCTGGCAAAACTTGTGGGTCAGGGGGTTGGCAGCCTGACAATTTTCGTTTGGACAGTAGAGCGTTGCCGCGTCATTTTCCATAGTTTTCGCACCGATCAGCGATTGGCAATTTCTTTAACAGCATTAGTAGGGACAATCTAGACCGCTCATCTTTCTTAAACTTGACATACCCAGACTTTAGATGATGATTTTAGCTGGTGGATATCAGCAGGTGCTAATACTTACTTATCCAAAGAATACGCTCCTAAGTCAACCCTACAGCCTCATCATAGCTTTTATTGCCCTGTGACTCTCCATCGCCAAAGCAACTAATGCCAACCCTGTTACCAAAGCATAACCCAAGCATAACTGTGCTATTTGCTTTTGCTGAATTACCCCATTATCAAGAGGCAGATAATCTTGGTATTTATTTAGTTTATAAGTAGGATAGCAACAATTAACTTTAATTAAGAATTAAGATTGCTAAATATACTTTTTTGGCAAAAGTACCTGACGAATGAAGTGGCTTTAAAAATTTCTTCAGGAGTTCTGTTAGCGGATAGCTAAGGTTTAGCCCGTGCTGAGTAAGAAGTAGTACTAGGGCGTGTCAAGATGAGATGATCTCGTTCCCATGCTGCGTATGGGAATGCCCGTCTGGAGGCTCTGCCAAATTGGACTAGAGGCAGCACAACCCCTAGATGGCATTCCCAGCCTTTGGCTGGGAACGAGGTACTCGACTCGATACGAAAATAGCTGTAAGTTGACACAGAAGGGTTCAGCCAGACCGCTACTAACTCATTCGCTTATTGTTTATCGTCAATTGCAACTTGGGGGACTCCCATGCTGTAGTTGGTAACACGGGCAGAAAGATTGTAGCTGATTTCGCCGAGTTGCAGGAGCGATCGCAGATAATGCTCTAAGTCTGACCCTACACGGCGCAAGTTATAGTCTGTGAGGTCTGCGCCACTAGATGCTTCTACTAGTTCATCAAATTTTCGATAAACTTTTTGCAGCGCATCTTCGTTCCAGTTGAATTCGTTATCTGGGTCAACATCTAAGGTTAAAACTTGTTGACTAGGAACCAGTTCGCCATCCCGGTCAATTTCACCTGCAAAAATGCGGACATGCCGGGTTGTGGACTTGAGCAGCATCGAGTTATCCATAAAAGGGTGTAAGATTTGGGTGAATTACACTGAAATTATTGTAAACGCTATATCTGAGCTTGAATGCTCTCAATTTACAAGCTTTGAACACAGTTTCAAAAGAGTATGTTTAATGGGCATAAGTAAAAATATCACCTGTACTGATTAGCTTGCTACTTCTGTGATGAGTTGAAGACAAATTTATCTGCTAGTACTGACAGTAGTCCAATTATTTTTCTGTAAAAATTACTGGGTAGAGTATTTTTATCTGGTGTAATAATTTTACCTATTGCTAAGATTTTTTTACTCATCAAGCCCAAAAGACGGTAGTTTGAAGCGCTTGACAGGAATAATTTGATCTGTGTACGTTTTTTTTGGGAGAACAAAAGTTTTTACTTTAATAATTATCCTCGTTAATTTATCCGGAATTTTCTATTGAAAAAAACGTACATCTAGTAATTTTACTGAATAGAGCTACATCGACCTCTGGCTTTAATAAACTCAAAAAACTTAAGCGGTTTTACTTACGTATAAATACCAAAAGTAAAGTAACAAGACAAACTGTTATTGACGTTAACATAAAGTTGATGTAAAAACCTTTAAAAAGGTCGAACAACTTCTTACAGAAACTTTATTGTGTAGAATCTTAAAAACTGAATAATAGTTATGGCTTACCATAAGCTACATCTGGCACAGAAACATCAAAATCTAGACAGTGAAAATTTAGCTTGTAAATACGACACAGGAGAGTGAAATGGAATACAAAGGTGATTGATGAAGAAAAATTCTTAATTCAAGCACTTTGGATTCAAAAGAGATATAAAGAATTTTTGCTGGACATCTACCTCCTTACCCTCATGACAACCAAGTAAAGGAATCTCAATAGCTATGAACTCCAAAGCATTACCACGCCAGATAAATAATCTCGAAGTAGGTGTTTATGAGTGCGAAATACATCTCAAATTCCGGTTGATTGAGGAAAAGAGTCTATTGGGCGATCGCGAGCAACTATTACAAGTGTTACTTGATGCTTTAACCGAAGGTTCTGATGACTTTCTAGAGACACTGCAAGCGACCGTTAAAGCGCAAGAGGTGTCTGAGTTTAAAGCCTCACCTCAAATGCGACGCCAGCTCATGCGCTTACGTAATGCTGCTGAAAATCCACAAACTTAAAAGTGTAATTTAAGTAGTGAGAAAACGTGAATTGGGCATCAAATCAAATGTTGATCCCCTACCCCCGTTGCCATAAAAACTAAGCAGCAAGTAGAATTCATAAAATATTGTGATTTCTATTTTGTGAAAGTCTTATTTAGCAGCAGAAAGTCCCAGGAACAGTTTCCGCTATTAAAAACTTTGTAGCAAAGGGTACTGGTAGAATCTAAGAGCAAATTCAGCCGGGTGCATTTTACCGAGTTTTTATAAAAACATTGCAGGAAGAATAAAACCCTGTGTCTTTACAGATGGGGAATTGGACAACAGGCGCGAATCAAATGAAAACCTAAAAGACCAAAGTAAAAATAAATAACCTTTCTTTTAGCTTTTGCTTTAACTAAGTGCCTGATTTGCTGAAATACTTATGTTTTATCTATTACAGGTAGTAGGTTATGGTTTAGCAGCCACTTACCTATTACCAATTACCCAGGAGTAGAGGGAGCAGGAGAGCAGGGGAGCAGAGGAGCAGGGAGCAGAGGGGAAAGAGGTAATTTTCTCCCCGTTGCACCCAGCAAGAACTGCCGCTCTGTCTCTTCTCCATCCCCAATACTTATTTAGCCAGACCGTGTTCTAAAGCAAAACGAACTAACTCTGTACGGCTATTGGTGCCAGTTTTACTAAACAAACGACTAACGTACTTTTCTACATTGCGGACGCTGGTTTCTAAGCGACGGGCGATTTCTTTGTTCATCAACCCTTCAGCGACCAAATTTAAAACACTTTGTTCTCTGGGAGTCAAATCAATTTTGAAAGGGGCTGGCGATTGGGAAATAGCATTTCTTTGAGTTAACAATGCTTTAATTTGGGCAATCTGATTGGCTAGTTCAGCAAGATCGGGGGTTTCAGCGTCATCTCCCGTACTCGCAGCCTTAGCGGCGCGACGGGCTAGCAAATTTTCGACAATAGCCACTAACTCGTCTGGATCAAAGGGTTTGGGTAGATAGGCATCAACACCAGCGTGATAGCCTTGAATGCGATCGCCTGTCATACCTTTAGCAGTTAAAAATACTACCGGGAGTGCTTGGAAGCGGGGGTCTTCTCGCAGTTGCTTGAGGAACTGATAGCCATCCACCTGGGGCATCATTACATCGGAAATTACTAAATCAGGTGTATTCAGCTGCATCCATTCCCAACCTTCAACGGCGTTACTGGCGACTTGAACGCTGAAACCGCTCTCTTGCAAATAGTCTTTCACGGCTTCCCGTATCCCTGGTTCATCATCCACCAGTAACAATTGTGCTGACATTTAAAATTCCCTTGAGTTTTCCTTTTTCCAATTTAGCGAAAGTTGGTAGGCATTGAACAACTTGAATTCACCTCTACCGCCCCCAAAGCTTTTAAAGTTGAGATATCTGCCTCAGTCAATCCTTTAACCTCTGCAATCATCGTGCCTTCATAGGGACGGGCTGGCCGCAAAGTTGTCCAGCATTCCCCTGTAGCAATATCCCAACAATTGATTGTTTCATCCTGGCTACCGCTGAGGAGAGTTTGCTCGTCATGGCTCAGACTAAGCGACCATACCCAATCTTGGTGATTCTCTAGTGTCGCAAGGCAGTCTCCAGTAGCCAGATGCCAAATTTTGATGGTGCGTAGGCGTAGCCCGTCGTAGACATCGCTACTACTGCTAATCATGTGGCTACCATCGGCGGTGAAGAGAATACAGACAATTTGGCCGGTATGTCTCTGGAATATCCGGTGACAACTTCCTGTATGAATGTCCCACAATTTCACTATCTGCTCATCACCGCCAGTGGCAACGTATTGACCATCTGGACTGACAGCAGTTTCTAGATTCCACAACTTACTTAATTGTGTTGTCTTCACCAGCACTTGCTCTGTGTGAATCCTCCGGTATTGCTTTCAATCAAGCTACGCCAGCATAAAGACTCCAGTACCATCAGTGAGAGGGGGCACACAGATGCGTGTCCCTACTTCATTAAGAATTTTTTTATAACTCTTACCACTGAGGATTTTCCCTAATTAATGTCTCCGCGGCAGAGCTATTTAATGGAACTGAGAAAAAATGTCCTTGCCCATATTCACAGTTCAACTTTCTTAGAAGTACTAGTTGCTCTTTTGTCTCTATTCCTTCGGCGAGCACATCAACACCCAGCTTGTGTGCCAAGGTAACAATTATCTCAATGATTTCTAAATTTTTACTATTAGTGCCCATCGGGCTGATGAAAGAACGGTCAATTTTCAACACACTAATCGGAAAGTTATAAAGACGACCTAATGAGGAGTAGCCTGTCCCAAAATCATCAATTGATAACTCAACGCCCATCTCTCGAAGTTGTAAGAGGGCAGCAGTTGCCTTATCGCCATTTTCCACAATTACGCTTTCAGTAATCTCTAGCACTAGAGTGCCAGCATCAAGACCAGTTAAATGCAAAATTTGCTCAATCTGCTCAATTAAATCCGGCTGAGAAAATTGCTTGAGGGAGAGATTGACACTGATTTTCTCTAGTAAGTTGGAACGATGGCACGCCCGCCAAGCTTGCATCTGGCGGCAGGCTTCATGCAACACCCAGTTGCCAATAGAGAAAATTAGTCCAGTTTCCTCTGCTAGCGGAATAAAATCTGCTGGATTAAGCAGACCACGCTCTGGATGCTGCCAGCGCAACAAAGCCTCAAAACCTAAAATAGAGCCACTAATGAGTGAAACAATCGGTTGGTAATAAACCCGAAATTCTTCGCGTTCAATTGCTCGGCGCAAATCAGTCTCTAACTGCAATCTCGCCAGAGCATTAGCATACATATCTGAGTTGAATAGTTCATAACGCGCTCTGCCTAGCACCTTGGCTCGGTACATTGCTGTATCAGCATCCCTTAATAGGTCTTCTGGGTGTTCATAGTCTACTGTCGAACTCAAGGCGATGCCAATACTTGCCGTTGTAAACACTTCTTGTCCGTCAAGCTCAAAGGGTAACGCCAGTTCCTGTTGAATCCGTTCAGCCACTTTGATGGCGTCTGACACATCCTGGATTCCCTCAAGCAGGATTGTAAATTCGTCTCCTCCAAGCCGTGCGGCTGTATCTATAGAACGTACACATACTTCTAGCCTAGTTGCAATAGCAAGCAGAAGTTGGTCTCCATTTAGGTGTCCAAGACTGTCATTGATCACCTTAAATCGATCTAGGTCGATAAATAGTACAGCAAATAGATAATCTGAATGCCGTTTTGAATAATTTATTGCATGTCTTAGGCGGTTCATAAATGCAACGCGGTTTGGCAGACCCGTCAGTGCATCATGAAAGGCAAGGTGCAGCAGTTGTGATTCGACTCGTTTACGCTCTGTAATTTCATTTAGCAATTTCTGATTTGCTTTTACCAGTTCCGCTGTCCGTTCTGCTACTCGTATTTCTAAGTCATCGTAAGCTCGGTGCAACATTTCTTCAGCTTGTTTGCGTTCACTGATGTTGCATAGCAACCAACGCCAGCCAATTTGCTTCTCCTCAAGGTCATATACTACAGACGCCTTAACGCTAGCAGGGAAAGGTTTTCCTCTCCGAGGCTGTAGGTTAATTTCCCAGTTCAGTAGCTGCTGCAAATTGTTCATTTGAAAGCTAAAGGACTGGCGGTCTTGTTGAGCAATAAAGATAATTAAAGGTTTACCTACTAAATACTTTTGGCTCACACCGAGCAAGGTTGCTGCTGCATGGTTAGCCTCTTGGATTGTTCCAATGGTATTAGTTACCAAGTAACCATCTGGAGCGAACTCAAACAGATCTTGGTAACGTTGGCGCTCTTTCTCTACTGCTGCTCGTATTACCTCTAACTCTTCGGAAGCTGCCAATAGTTCTTCCATTGCGGTGTTAAGTTCTTCGAAAGCCTCTATTATGATCTCTTGCTGTAAGTTTGGCTTAGTTCCATCGCATTGCAATAGTCTCTCTATTTGTGAGCATAATTTCTCTATCTGTTGGCTAAATCTATCCACATTCATGTTGCTCAACTCACAAAACTATGAAGCGTAGCTGTGAATGAAGAGAACTGGGTAAAGAAACCCCATGCCTTCATCGACGCTTCAGACCTATTGAGCAGGCAAGGAGCGGGTTACTTGCAAGAGCGGACACGTTGTAAATAAATATTGCAGAACTTGTTTTCTTGATTTACTAACTTGTCTATCAATGATGAGGAAGCAATCAAATTTGTACACGCTCAAATCAACTATTCGCCCTATGCAGTGCCACAAACTTATCTATTAACCACCTAAGTGCAAAGTTGCAACAAGCCTTACCTACTGAAATTTTTATTTTATTAAATACAGGCTATAAAAATTAAAACTTTATTAGTAACAGCATATTTGCTTTCGATATTTTTGGAAATACTTCTTAAGATACATTCACTTTTGTGACTTAACGAAATAATAAGGTCAATGCTTTGAGGCTGACAAGAGTGTTTGTTTTTTATTATACCAATTCTATGTGAGACTGTGCTTTATTTACTTAGGGGCAATTCATGAATTGTCCCTAAAGCATATAGTTTTGCCTAAGTCTTAATATTGTTACAGTCGATCAATTATCTTGGCATTCTCTGGCAGCTTGGCGTCTTTTTGCCCAGCAGTACGTGCCCTAGCTGTGAACAAACCAATGGGAGTATTTAATAAATCTACAAGGGTGGCTTGACCCGCGATGCCAGCGGCAGGCTGCGCCAACGCCTTTTTAATATCCCTTGGTACTTCCTTCAATAACCAACGTGCCAAACGATAACAGCATTCTTTGGGTGTCATCTCTCGCATTAAATCTACACCGTGCAGTTCGTGCAGATAGCGATTTGAGCGTCCATATCGCCGCCATTGACTTTGCAATTCTTTTAGTGTAGCACGGTGGCGATGCTGAACGATCGCATTTGGGGCAAATTCCAAACGCCCAATGTTCTCGCCCAAAATCCGCCAGCAAATGTCGGCATCGCCACCAGTAGTAAGATAGGGACGAAATAAACCCGCTTTTTCTAAGGCAATGCGTCGAATCGCCAAATTAGCGGTTTGACCATAGGGACGAAAGGAATGGTCAAGGGTATGTTTTTGTGACAAAGTTTCTTCACGGTCTGCGTGCTGTTCTAGTAGAGTTGTGCCTGGTAGCGGCAAAATTTCACCAGCGACAATTACCACTTCTTTGTTGACAAAAGGCTGAATTAATGAATCTAACCATTGAGGTTGTGGGCGACAATCTGCATCGGTAAAAACTATAATTTCACCCGTAGCAGCCCGAATCCCAGTATTACGAGCAGCATAAGAGCTTTGAATTTGGTTTTCGCTCAAGGGGCGAATTGTAATTGGGCAGTTTTTGGCAGATGTTTTGAGGATGGTGAGAGTGCGATCGCTACTATTATTGTCTACCAACAAGTACTCTACCCGATCTTTTGGGTAAGTTTGAGACAACAGACAATTGATTAACTCTGGTAAATCCGCCTCACCGTTATAAATAGGAACAACCACCGACACCATTGTGAAAAAGCTGGTGGCGGTGGTTGCATCAACTGGCTGATGATTCATAAATCTGAGATTTTGGAGATGGGATTACTAGCTAGTATTCCCAAACCAAAATCCTGGAATAGTAATATCAGGCAGTTTTTATAACTCCAAAAATCTGGATTTGGGAATACTACTATATCACTCGTGTCAATCTAAAATTTCAGGTTATCGGCACGGCTCATGGGTCGAGTGGGCTGATTTGCCGGCGGCTGGGCGAAGTTGTTATTGGATAGAATTGCGATCGCCCGAGCATATTGTGGATCGCTCCTAGTTCCGATTAAATCTGGATTAGAAGCTAACTGCCGCTCTTGTGCCTCTGTCAAGTCTAGCTTGATATCTGGTGTAATCCCTTTATGGTTAATATCCGTTCCCGCCGGGGTGTAGTAATGGGCAATGGTAACTGCCAAGCCGGAACCATCTGCGAGTTCGTGAACTGACTGCACTAAAGCCTTGCCAAAGGTTTGACCACCAACGACTACCGCCCGTTTATTATCCTTGAGTGCCCCTGTGAGGATTTCGCTAGCACTAGCTGAATTACCATCCACTAAGACCGCCAAAGGACGATTTGTCAGAGCAGTGCGATTGGCTTTAGTTTCTTCAGTGCCGCCCACACGGTCTACTGTCTTGACAATGCCGCCGTTATCGTACCACATCCGGGCAATTTCAATACTCGCCTGCAACAAACCGCCAGGATTTCCCCGCAAATCCAAGACATAAGAATCAACTTTCTTAGTATTCAAATCGCGGATGGCTCGTTGCATTTGTTCTGCGGCGTGAGCGCTAAATTCCCGCAAACGGATATAGCCAACGCGGCGATTTCCTTCTTGCTTGAGGGTATAACGTACCGTTGGCACTTCAATATTTGCCCTCGTCAGCTTCAAATCAAAGGCATTTAGCCCTGTTCGTCCCAGCCGTAGCTTGATGGGAGTACCCGCTTTGCCACGGATTAACTTAGAGGCGTCATCCACTTTCATTTTGAGAGTGGGTTTGCCGTCAATTGCCAAAATTTCATCGCCTGCTTTGATCCCAGCTTTCAACGCCGGAGAATTTTCTATAGCTTCGACAACAGTGAGCCGCTGAGTTTTTTCGTTTACTTCCATCCGAATGCCAATGCCAGAGACTTCCCCAGATGTTTGGTTAGTCAGGGCTTCAAACTGTTGGGGATCCATGAACCGAGTGTAAGGATCTCCTAACTTTTGCAAAGCTTCACGGATGGCAGCATAAGCTTCTTCCCGAGAAGAATAGTCTTTGCTCAACAGGCTTTGCCTAGTTGCTTGCCAATCTTGTTGATTAAATTTGCCATCAACATATTCATGATTCACCAGTTGCCAAACTTGGTCAACTATCGTTTTTGGGCTGTCTTGTAGGGCTAGGGCGGCACGGACACCACGAGTCCAAGCAGAGCCAAACACAGACATAGTAGCAGTCGTGGCGATCGCTCCACCAATCAAGGCTACTTGGAGCGGCGAGTAACTTTTCGCAGATTGGTTCATGTATATTAGCTGGAATAATTGTGTTGTTGACAGTTTAGCAATCAGGCTTTCCAGAAAATTTTAAGTTTTTATACTCCAAACTCAGCTATTTTTTCTTCACCATTTTTATCGTTGAATGATGCCGAAACTACCGCATTATTAACAACCATTTCTCAGTTTCTTAGCCTTCTCCGGAAGGCTATACTGAACATGTGACACTTTGATTAGCGTCATGTTTGCATTCTAGATTACTTTTATAAGATAGCACTTTGTTCACTGAATTGCAGTACTGTTATACAGCCATTAAATCAGTTTTTATTACCTAAGTCATGAAACGCAAATTTACCATCAAATCATTAATTTCTATTAAAAATAATTTGGCTAATCTGTGGCAATTGTTACAAAAACTAAGTGGTGGATTGTACGTTGTCTTGGGTGTTTGGCTGATTTTTACTACTATAACCTTAGTTTTTGCTTCTTCGCAGCCAGTAGATGCCTTCTTTGTACTTGGTGGTAGTATTCGTCGAGAAACTTATGTTGCCCAACAAGCAAAACAATATCCGCAAACCCCAATTTTAATTTCTCATGGTTCCCCAGACCCCTGTATATTGTTAATTTTTCAGCCGGAATTAGCAGAGTTACAAAACGTTTGGTTAGAAAAGTGCGCGAATTCTACCTTTGAAAATTTTTATTATGGTATCCCGATTCTGCGGCGTTGGGGAGTGCATAAAGTCATGTTGATTACTTCGCCAAGTCATTTACCCAGAGCTAAATGGATGGCACAGATTCTTTTGGGCGCTCATGGTATTTGGGTAGAGACAGAGATTGTTCAGGAGTTGGGTGTTCCTGGTAATCGTGAATCTTGGGTCAAAACTGGATTAGATGTAACACGCAGCTTATTTTGGGCGGTTTTAAGTCAAATTATTCAACCGCAATGCTCAAATGTGACAAGGCTTACCCAAGTAGATATGCAAGCTTGGGAGGATCGAGGTTTTCATTGTGAACACCAAGGGGGGTTGAGGAGATAACTTACTCGTAATGCGTTCACATACGAATTATCTTGACTATTTGCTCTGATTCGATGACCTCATATACCAACCGTTGCTGTATATTTATACTCCGAGAATAAGCACCTGATAAGTCACCAACCAGCTTTTCATCAGGTGGAGGATTTTGAAAAGGATTTTCTTTAAGGGCTGCGAGTAATTCCTCGGCCTTTTCCTTAGAGAATGTCATAGCCATTGTTAAAAATCTAACTATGACAAAAGCTTACGTATCTCTTCCAAAAAATGGTTGGATTACGGTTTACGATCAAATGTCAGGTTATGAATTTAAATATACTGAGATTCGTAAGTTCTCTGAAAATTTATCTGCCAATCTTTCAACTGTAGCATTTGCTTTTATAGCAAAAGTTCCCATTCTTGCAGCATCAAAATAGCATCTCTATACAAAGACAAATCTACCTGGTGAACTTCTATTCCCTGTCCGATTCCTTGTAGAAGGGTGATTGTCAATTTTCCTCCCAAGTGTTCACGGAACTCGGTAAGTCCCTTAAATAGACAATGCGGATGGTCTAGCTGATCTAATTGCTCTGTCAGTGCTGATACGTACAAGGTAAAGCCTAATTTCTTGAGTGTACTTAAAACTATTTGCCACTCTGATTGCAACAGTTGCCCTGTTAAATATGAATAGGTTGTATCTAAAGCAATGCCGATCGCTACAGCTTCGCCATGACGTAGGCTGTAATTAGTTAAATGCTCTAGTTTATGAGCAGCCCAGTGTCCAAAATCCAAAGGACGCGATGAACCCATTTCAAAGGGATCGCCACTACCAGCAATATGCTCTAAGTGCAACTGGGAACAGCGATAAATCAGCTTTTCCATTATGTCCATGTTTCGATTAGCCAATTTCTCGGCATTAGTCATAATGAAATCGAAGAAATCTGCATCTTTAATCAGCGCTACTTTGACTGCTTCTGCAATACCCGATCGCCAATCTCGCTCGTCAAGGCTAGTGAGAAAATCAAAGTCATTCAAGACAGCATAAGGTGGCATGAATGTACCCAAAAAGTTTTTCTTGCCAAAAGCATTGATTCCATTCTTTACCCCTACGCCCGAATCGTTTTGCCCTAATACTGTTGTCGGTACTCTTAGCAGCCGAATTCCTCGGTGAGCCGTTGTTGCTGCGTATCCTGCCATGTCTAGCACGGCTCCACCTCCAATTGCTAAGACGTAGGAGTGACGGCACAATCCAGCTGCATTGATCTGCTGATGAATTTGCTCTATAAATCTAGAATCGTTCTTGACTGCTTCTCCACCCGGAACTACTATCGGCTCACCGCTTAGTGTTAGTACATCTTCATAATGCTGGGCATAGACTGATAACTTTTTTAGCAACCCATCCTGGTACTGTAAAAATCCTCCATCTACCACTGCTAGCACTTGTTTTGGGGTTGTCTCCCCATCTGCGGCAATCACTTGTGCGAGTAAAGGATTATCTAACTGAAACAGACCTCTAGTGAAGTGAACATCATAATTGAAGCTCACGCGGACACATTGGTTAATTGGTTGCAGATTAAGAGCGGTTTTTTGTTGAATAATCATTTGAATATTATTGCTTTTTAAGTAACTGTAAATAGATGCACTACTTCAATGAAAAATTACAGGAAAATAAACTTAGAAAATCTATTAAACACTTCTATCTTGAAATGATTTATTAGACAGATTTAGCTACTAAATAAATCACAGTTTTGAAGTGCCTTCATCCTGATAAATAAGTTCAAAATAACATTAGGTTGCAATTTTTATTGATGCTTAGACTTTATATCTTAGGCTGGCAATGTAGATCATTATTACATAGAATTCTAATTTTTTTCCGTAAGACAATTTTAGGATTTATCTAATCAAAATCGGATCTTTACAGTATCTTCTTTAAAATTGGGAGATTTTTATAGATTCAGTGAAGTTCTGATCTCGGTAGTATATTATCTAACTGCTTCAATTCCAAAGTATCAAGTTTAGTGGTAGATTTTATACTTGGTTGTCACAAAAAAGTTGGGCAACTTCTCCTGAAATTCATCATGAGTAAAGTAAACAAGTTACTGCATCATTGGCTGTTAAAGTCTGTTTCAGAGAAAGCTTTTGCTTGGCTGGAACAGAAGCAAGCACAGATTGCTAGCGGCGCTGCTGAGAGAGTGTTTTTTACGGCTTTTAGTGCTGTGCCGCGTTATCTAGGTAAACAGGATTTGCAGCTAACATTCCAGGACTTGGAAGCAGCAGAAGATGTGATTCCCGGTTGGTATCCTGGTAATTGGAGTGTAGATCAAGCAGGTCGCACACTCTTGCTTCTAGCTTTGCCCCACAATGATGCCCAGGGGTATGTGCGATCGCTTGATCAAGTCTTCTCCACTGCCGATATGGGGGAGTTGGTTGTCCTTTACCAAAGTTTGCCCCTTTTACCACATCCAGAGTTACATCGCCACCGTACTGCTGAGGGAATTCGCAGCAATATGAGTAATGTATTTCAAGCCATAGCACTACGTAACCCTTACCCAGCAGATTATTTAGACAATGCTGCTTGGAATCAGATGGTGCTGAAGGCTGTGTTTGTTGGCAGTCCGTTGCATCTAATTTGGGGTCTAGATCGGCGTGCGAACCCAGAATTGGCGAGGATGTTGGCAGACTATGCCCATGAACGTTGGGCAGCTAAACGCTCAGTTACGCCAGAACTTTGGCGACCTGTAGGGCGGTTTGCCGATAGCGCAATCATCACAGATTTGGAAAAAGTACTGGCTGAAGGGGATATAGATGAGCAAAAAGCAGCAGCATTAGCTTGTGCTGAGTCTCCTTTACCCCAAGCGCAAGCGTTACTTTCTACTTACCCAGATTTACAGTCATCCATTCAACAAGGTAATCTGACTTGGAGCAGTTTTAGCCGCGATGCGTGCGGCGAGCTACGCTAACGCTTGTCAGTTTACAAATGAAGAAGGGAATAGGGTACAGATTATTCCCTATTACCTGTCACCTCTCCCCTAATCCCAATGCCCAATTCCCAGTAATTAAAACCATGATGTTCATTGATCCTCACATTCACATGTGTTCCCGCACTACTTACGATTACTTAGTAATGCGGGAATATGGTATTGTCGCCGTTATTGAACCAGCCTTTTGGTTAGGACAACCCCGAACCAACGCTGGTTCATTTAAAGACTACTTCAGTAGTCTTGTGGGCTGGGAACGGTTTCGTGCTAGTCAGTTTGGCATCCAGCATTACTGCACAATTGGACTAAATCCGAAAGAAGCTAACAATGAAGCGCTAGCAACAGAAGTTATGGAACTGCTACCACTTTACGCCTGTAAAGAAGGTGTTGTTGCCATTGGTGAAATTGGCTATGACGATATGACAGAAGCAGAAGATAAGTACTTTTGTCAACAGTTAGCATTAGCTAAAGAACTCGATATGTTAGTACTAATTCATACTCCTCACCGCAATAAAAAGGCAGGTGCTAGTAAGAGTATGGATCGCTGTATTGAATATGGTTTAGATCCCTCACAAGTAGTTATCGATCACAACAACGAAGAAACCGTTGAAGAAGTATTAGGACGGGGTTTTTGGGCAGCTTTCACGATTTACCCACAGACGAAGATGGGTAACGCCAGGATGGTAGAAGTTGTCCGCAAGTATGGACGCGATCGCATCATTGTAGATAGTAGCGCTGATTGGGGTATTAGCGATCCTTTGGCAGTCCCAAAAACGGCTCAGTTGATGTTAGATAGAGGCATTCCTGAAGAACATGTGCGAGCAGTTTGTTATGAAAATGCCCTAGCTGCTTATAGTCAAACTGGGCAGATGAAAGCTTCAGATTGGCTCAATCCTCAATCTATCGATCAACGTCAAATGTTCAGTGGTAATTCTGTGCTACGGGGACAAGAACCAGGAATCAAATCAGTTTCAGATTTTGTGTTGATTGAGTAGAAAATTGGGGAGAGACGCGATTAATCGCGTCTGTAGTGGGAAGTAGGAATTGCATAAATGATTTATCTGTAATATGCGGTTTATTTTGAAAAATTACTAGGCAGGGAGGCAGATAAGTGAATGTTGCAAGCTTAAAATTTCAAAGCTGGCGGGGTTATTTGGAATTGATGCGTCCTGCTAATATTGTTACTGCTTGGGCGGATATTCTTGTTGGTTTTGCTGCTTCTGGCTCTGGGATTATTTTTGTTCAATTAATTAATGGAGAATCAAATTTGCCTGTACTAATTCCATTAGCTTGGTTGTTATTGGCTACAACTGGTTTATACGGCGGCGGTATAGTTTTTAATGATGTTTTCGATGCAGACTTAGATGCAAAAGAGCGGCCAAATAGAGCAATTCCCAGTGGTCGCGTATCTCGTCAAAATGCTACCTTATTGGGAAGTCTACTATTTGCAATCGGTATTATAGCTGCATTTCAAGTATCTTGGTTAAGTGCTGCGATCGCAACATTTATCACTCTTTCATCCCTCCTGTATGACTCACTGTCCAAACACCATCCTTTTTTTGGCCCTTTAAATATGGGTTTGTGTCGTGGCAGTAACTTATTATTAGGTGTAAGTACTGTACCTGCAATAATAGGAGAACGTTGGTATTTAGCACTAATTCCTGTTCTTTATATTGCTGCTATCACCGCAATTAGTCAGGGTGAAGTTCACGGAGGTAAGCAGATTACGGGATTACTAGCACTACTGCTAATTGCAATAGTTTTGACAGCAGTTTTAGCTTTAGGATTATTAGAAGACTATAGAGCGATCGCAGCCCTACCATTCGCTATTTTATTAGCTATCAGAATCTTGCCTAACTTTATCAAAGCGGCACGGGAACCGATAGCCGAAAATATCCGCAATGCTGTGAAAATAGGTGTTTTATCTCTAATAGTATTAGATGCAACCGTTGCATCTGGTTTTGCTGGTTTGTATTACGGTTTATTCGTTCTAATTTTGCTACCATTTTCGATGAAGTTAGCAAAAGTATTTGCTGTTACTTAAATTTGAATGTATACACCCAGTAATACCATTAATTGGCTCTAGGGGCGCACATCTATGCGCCCCTACCCATGAATATGTAGCAAGTATTTTGTAAAATAGTTTAAGCCAAAGAAAACAGATTACATATACAAAGGATAGAGCTAGAAAATGAAAATTACAAAAAACCATAATTTTCACTTAACTTATTGCAGTAATATTCATCCTGGTGAAACTTGGCTAGAGGTTTTCGCTAATTTGGAGAAGTATATTCCCAAACTCAAATCACGTTTATCGCCAACAGAACCTTTTGGTATTGGCTTGAGGTTAGCAGATGTTGCAGCAAAAGAACTTTTAGAAAGTAATAACTTGGCTCAATTCCAAACTTGGCTAACTCAACAAGATTTATATGTTTTCACCTTAAATGGATTCCCTTATGGCGGATTTCATCGACAGGTGGTAAAAGACCAAGTTTATGCACCAGATTGGTCTACACAAGAACGGGTTAATTATACATTAAACTTGGCACACATTTTAGCTAGTCTATTACCCCAAGGACTTGATGGCGGAATTTCTACACTACCATTATCCTATAAACCTTGGTGGGTAAAAGACCAAGCAACTTTCGAGATTGTTCTAAAAAAGAGTTGTTTGAACATAGCATCAGTTGTTGTAGAAATGATTCGTATCTCTGAAGAAACAGGCAAGATTCTTCATATTGATTTAGAACCTGAGCCTGATGGTTTAATTGAAAATACCTCAGAAGTAATTGACTTTTATCAAAATTGGTTATTGCCCATTGGCAGTAGTTATTTATCAGAAAAGTTAAATATTGAGCAAGATTTAGCAGAGACTAAATTGCTAGAACACGTTCGAGTTTGCTATGACACGTGCCATTTTTCAGTTGAATATGAGCAGCCAAATTCTGTATTTACACGTTTGCAATCGGCAGGAATTAAGATTGGGAAAATTCAAATTAGCGCTGCAATTAAAGTAAAAATACCTGCTGAGGTTGAAAAGCGTAGTTTGATAGTTGAACGCTTACGTCCTTTTGCAGAATCTACCTATCTTCACCAGGTAATAGAACGTCGTAGCGATGGTACACTCCATCATTATCCTGACTTAATAACTGCATTACCACATTTAGAGCAATCTCTAGCTGAAGAATGGCGGACTCATTTTCATGTCCCAATTTTTATTCATGATTATCAGATTTTGCAATCTACGCAAGATGATATTGCTACTGTTTTACAACTACTTCAGACAAATGATGCTTGCTCACATTTAGAAATTGAAACTTACACTTGGGACGTATTGCCATCAGAAATGAAGATAGATATGCTGACTTCTATTCAGCGTGAATATGAGTGGGTATTAAAAGAATTAGTCGCAAATTAAAAAGGAAGTAAGCTTATGCAGAAAATAGTTATTTTAAATGTCGTCGGATTAACGCCCAGTTTACTAGGAGAAAACACGCCATTTTTATCTTCTTGGGCGGCTAAAGGGCAAGTGCTTCCTATCAAAAAAGTGTTACCTGCTGTAACTTGTTCAGTTCAAGCTACTTATTTAACAGGAAAATTGCCTGATGAACATGGAATTGTCGCTAATGGTTGGTACTTCCGCGATGAGTGTGAAGTGAAATTTTGGCGGCAATCTAATAAACTAGTACAGGCTCCCAAAGTTTGGGAAATAGCTAAATCAATCGATCCAAATTTCACTTGTGCCAACCTTTTTTGGTGGTACAACATGTACTCGACAGCAGATTACGCGATTACACCGCGCCCGATGTATCCCGCAGATGGGAGAAAATTACCTGATATTTATACACATCCTAGTGATGTGCGATCGCAAATTCAATCTGATTTAGGAAATTTCCCTCTGTTCGATTTCTGGGGGCCAAAAACTTCCATTAGTTCTAGCCAATGGATTGCCAATTCCGCAAAATGGATTGAGGAACGTTACAGCCCGACATTATCACTAGTTTATCTACCACATTTAGATTACTGTCTGCAAAAATTTGGTAACAATCAAACACAGATTAAAGCAGATTTGCAAGAAATTGATGCTGTTTGTGGTGATTTAATTGAATATTTTCAAGCACGTAATACTCAGGTAATTATTCTTTCTGAGTATGGCATTACCTCAGTTTCTAAAGCTATGGATTTAAACCGCGTACTACGGGAAAATGGTTTAATTGCTGTGCGGGAAGAATTAGGGCGAGAACTGCTCGATTTTGGTGCTAGCATTGCCTTTGCCGTTGCGGATCACCAAATTGCTCATGTATATGTGAACGATCCAGCATACATCCCGAAAGTGCGATCGCTTTTAGAAGCGACTCAAGGCGTAGCGCAGGTATTGGATGAAGAGGGTAAACAAGCCTACCATCTGAATCATCCTAGATCGGGGGAGTTGGTGGCGATCGCTCAACCTGACGCTTGGTTCACCTATTATTATTGGCTCGATGATGCCAAAGCGCCTGATTTTGCTAGAACTGTAGATATCCACCGCAAACCTGGTTACGATCCTGTAGAACTTTTCCTCGATCCGCAAATAAAATTTCCTCAAGGCAAAGTTGCTCTCAAGTTACTTAAAAAACAACTGGGTTTCCGCTACTTAATGGACGTAATTCCTCTGGATGCTTCCCTGGTGCGTGGTTCTCACGGTAATATCACCACTTCTGTTGCTGAAGGGCCTCTATTTATCACCCATCAAACTCACCTAGTTAATGAACATCAAATTGAGGCGACAGATGTTTGCTCGTTGATTCTCAAACATTTAAATACCTGAAAGGCAGTCAACTTAGAGCCAGGGGGAATGGAATTCGCGGCTACACAAGCGTACTCCCGCTACGCGAACGGAGAAGCAAGCTACACGTAGCGTCTCGCAGAGAAGTGCACCTAAGAGAAAATTAAGGTTTTTTAACCCACGGAGGTGGGTTTTGCCTGTATAGACGCGGTTTCTAACCGCCCTTTTAGCTTTTACATCTTACCAAAATACAAAAAAATTCCTTGTAATTCATAATCATATCGAGTATGCTTTATATATAAACTCGTTATGACTATGAATTAGATTGTTCTATCAGTAGGTATCCATCTACTGACTAAAATGTAGTGTGGGCAATCTGAGTAACTTACATGGAGAGCTTCTTTACCGATGACTGAACCCCAAAACTTGACAACTGCTGATGGTATTCCAGTTAGCGATAACCAGAACTCACTTACAGCTGGAGCGCGTGGCCCTGTATTAATCCAGGATTTCCACCTTATAGAAAAGCTGGCTCATTTCAACAGAGAACGTATTCCTGAAAGAGTTGTCCACGCGAAAGGTGCTGCTGCTCACGGCACTTTGACTATTACCAATGACATTACCCGCTACAGTAAAGCCAAACTTTTTTCTGAAATTGGCAAGAAAACGGAACTTCTCTTGCGTTTCTCTACAGTCGGAGGAGAAAAAGGTTCAGCAGATGCCGAGCGCGACCCTAGAGGTTTTTCCCTCAAGTTTTATACTGAGGAGGGTAACTGGGATCTTGTAGGTAACAATACCCCGATTTTCTTCATCCGCGACCCTTTGAAGTTTCCTGATTTCATCCATACTCAAAAGCGCAATCCCCAAACCAATTGCAAAGACCAGAATGCAAAGTGGGATTTTTGGTCACTCAGTCCAGAATCGCTTCACCAGGTGACGATCCTCTTTTCAGATCGGGGAATTCCCAAAACCTATCGCCACATGGATGGCTTTGGTAGCCATACCTTCAGTTTAATTAATGCTGAGGGCGATCGCGTTTGGTGTAAATTCCACTTTAAGACTCTACAAGGGCATCAAACCTTGACGGAGGAAGAATCCGCTAAGATTAAGGGCGAAGATCCAGATCATGCGACTCATGATTTGTTTGAAGCGATCGCTAAAAAAGACTATCCTAAGTGGCGGATGTGTATTCAGGTGATGACTGAAGAGCAAGCAGCAAAACATCCTGATAATCCTTTTGACTTGACCAAAGTTTGGAAACAAGGCGAATATCCTTTAATTGAAGTCGGGATATTAGAGCTAAATCGCAACCCTGAGAATTATTTTGCCGAAGTAGAGCAAGCCGCTTTTAGCCCTAGTGCAGTGGTTCCTGGCGTTAGTTTCTCTCCAGACAAAATGCTGCAAGCTCGAATTTTTTCTTACCCAGATGCTCAACGGTATCGCTTGGGTGGTAACTATCAGCAACTACCTGTCAACCAGCCCAAATGTCCAGTGATGCATTATCAGCGAGATGGCTTTATGGCATCGGGGAACAATGGCGGTAGCGTTCCTAACTATGAACCGAATAGTGCTGAGGGTACGCCCAAAGAAAATCCAGCTTATGCAGAGCCACCTAGTCATTTGGGCGATGTCACAGTCGATCGTTACAGTCATCGTGAAGGAAACGACGATTACACCCAAGCTGGTGATCTGTATCGGTTACTAACTCCTGAACAGCAAGAGCGTCTCGCTAAAAATATTGTCGGTAGTCTCTCTCAAGCAAGGGAAGACATCCAAATGCGCCAACTTTGCCACTTCTTCCGGGCAGATATTTCTTATGGTCGTCGTGTAGCTGAAGGATTGGGCATTTCAATCGATCCCTCAATGTTTTCTCATGAAGCTCAACCTGTAGGTAACTGGTAGCCTTATCCAATTTTGTGGGGTGGGCATCTTGCCCGCCCTAAAGCAAATTCATTTGATTAGCTTACAAAATCAATCGAGGTAATTAAATATGAAATTAACAGCAACAGAAAAAGGCTTATTAATCCCTAAAGAACTATTAGGAGAAAACCAAGAGTTTGAGATTATTCAAGAAAATGGGAAAATTATTATTACTAGCATTAAACAAACATCTTCTATTTGGGATTTAGGTTCAAATCCTGTGGAATGTGATGTAACAGATAGTGCAATTAACCACGATCGCTATCTCTATAACCCATGAAAAGTATCTACTTTTTGGATACCAGCTATATTTTAGCTCTGGAAATCAAAAATGAAGATGCTCATCAAAAAGTATTACAAAATTGGGCTACTTTAATAAAGTCCAAACCTGTTTTAATGACAACAACATACATTTTTGATGAAGTGGTTACTTTTTTTAATAGTCGAAATCTTCATTATAAAGCAGTTGAAGTTGGTAATCGGTTATTGGAAAGCTCTGATATAGAATTAATCGAAATCGATCGAACTCTATTTAATCAAGGGTGGGAATATTTTCAAAAGCATAAAGACAAATCTTATTCTCTCACTGATTGTTTATCATTTATCGTTATGCAACAACGAGAGATTGTTACGGCTTTAACCTTAGATAATCATTTTTATCAAGCTGGATTTCAAGTTTTACCATCATAAATGAGTTCAGAGGCTCGTTAACGGAGATAAAATACTCGTTGATGGAGATAAAAGCCTCGTTAACGGAGCTAAAATACTCGTTGACGGAGATAAAATACTCGTTAACGGAGATAAAAGCCTCGTTGACGGAGATAAAATACTCGTTGACGGAGTTCAGAGGCTCATTAAGTAGAAAAATAAAAATATTTACAGTAATTGCGATCGCACCCTTCGCAAAGCATATCGTAGAGAAGTAGTTGTAGGTTGTGCGATCGCATTATTTCGCTTCACTGCATTCGTAATAACATTGTGTAATTAATTATGTTGCCTACTTATTAGACTGGGATTTGAATTCCAAGCGGGTAATGCAGCCGATGCAGATTACCTAAATTACTGAAACCAACGGGAAACAAAAGCAACCATTCTCCTGAATAAAGGCTGACGATTCCGCCGCAAGGATTCCAGACTTTCACGAGTGTTTATTGTATTGGGATGATTTGCCCCCAGGAGACGTTTTCTCATCGCCAAAGCTTCGATATACAAAGGTTCGGCATCGCTGTACCTTCCCTGTGATTTGTAGAGTGCTGCCAAATTGTTCAGGCTAGTTGCCACTGAGGGGTGTTCATCCCCCAGCAGACGTTTTCTCATCGTCAAAGCTTCGATATACAAAGGTTCGGCATCGCTGTACCTTCCCTGTGATTTGTAGAGTCCTGCCAAATTGTTCAGGCTAGTTGCCACATCAGGGTGTTCATCCCTCAGCAGACGTTTTCTCATCGCCAAAGCTTCGATATACAAAGGTTCGGCATCGCTGTACCTTCCCTGTGATTTGTAGAGTCCTGCCAAATTGTTCAGGCT
>NZ_JAVRBN020000028.1:0-38538 GCF_034531305.2 Nostoc sp. ChiQUE02 | reverse complement strand
GCTAGTTGCCACATCCCGGTGTTCTTCACCAAAACGCTCTCTAGCGGTTAATAAACTTTGTTTATACCAAGGTAAAGCTTGTTCGTAGGCTCCTTGACCTTGGTAAAATCTACCTAAGCCTGCAAAAGGGGAGATTAAATTCTTATCCCTTAACCAAGCTTGGTAAACTATGGCAGTTTCCCCAAGGTGAGGGATGGCAAGAGTTACTTTAGCAATTTCTATCAATGTGGGTGTCTGAGGAATATCTTTTGCTACGGCTACCATTGCTTGACAATAGCCGCGCTTAAGTTCGTTTGCTTCAGCCAAATCTTCTAACTTCTGCTGCAATAATTCCCGAATGCGTTCATGGATTTGGTAGGTGTCCTCTGCCAATTCTTGCAGCAAATAACGCTCAAATAAAATAGTGCAGTTAGCTTTAAAGTCAAATTCCAAATGGCTAGCACTTGCTGCTGATTCTACCAAAGACCAAGGGATAGGAGCCAAAGCAAACAAACTCAATAGACAAGCCAATTTCTGCGTCTCTGGTTCTAAGCTTTGCCAATTCAACTCAAAAGCTGCTGCTACACCAGACTCGCCTGCTGATGCTTGCTTTTGTAGGCGTGCGAGGATGTCTGCTAGCATAATACTCTCCCTGGCTCTCGGCACTGTGCTGCTATTTGGTAAAGTCCAATTGGTACATAATTTACAAATCGGCAAAGACCTTTAGCAAATTCTAATTCCTTCTCAACCCTATCTTTTCCCAGCAGGGTTGTTAATAATTCTAAGGCTCCATCTGCTGACAATTCACCTAGCGGCAGTGATGGATATGTTAACCCTGTATTTAGACGAGTGGTAATCAACACCTTAAACCGAGAACCTTTAGGTGGCAGATAGGGTTGAATTAGCTTCCAGTCTTTGACATCATCAAATATCAATAAAATTTTGCCAGCTTGCCACTTCTTCCAGCAATAATTAACTTGACCTGCTAGGCTTAAACCATCCGGTGGATTAAAGTTAGGTAAATTCACAACTCCAAACTCTACTAACTGGGTTCCCAAATCAATACCTTGGGGATTTAACCAACAACACCCGCCAGAATAATCTTCTAAATATTGCCACGAGTGTTGAATAGCTAACTCTGTTTTACCCACGCCACCTTGTCCAGTCACATCGGTAATAGCCACCACATCATTTGCTTGCAATAGCTGACGCAATTGTTCTATTTGCTCATCCCTGCCAACAAACTTACGAGCTTGACTCTGTGGGATATTATGCGGGATATCAAACGGATTGAAATGAGATTTTTCAATATCTCCATCCCAACTGCGGGAATAAAAATAAGTCGGCAGTTGTTTTTTATCTAAACTAATAAATCGCTGCTTAACTACCTCAGTAACTTCCTTCATATTTGGGGGGAAATTCCCATTAGCTGCGGTAAAAGCCTCTCTCACAGCTTGAGAAAAGTATCCTGTTTTATTTTCAGAATTTACCTTAGCTTGCTCTCCTTCCCGCGTAGCCAGTAACACAAATTGTTGACTATCTTGCTTTGGTTGACCACTCAAAAAAGCTTTCCCACCTAAATTAGTTGGTCTTCCCTTCGACTCTAAAACATAATTGGCACAGGCATCAATAATACAAATATGATTACGAATCTGAAATTTATCGGAACCCAACAAAACTAATAAAGAATTTAAATCTAAATTCTGCCAATTCTGTTTATTTGCATCAGCACAAAGTAACCGACGCTCTCGTTCTGAGGTAATCAAACCATGTCCCGCCCAAAAAATGTAGAGTAAATCCCCCGACTTTGGGGATAAAAAGTTAGTCACAATGTCAGAGATATTTTGCTCTGTTGCTAACTCTACAGTTAACCCACATTCCCCAATTAACTGATGATTTTCTTCCAGTACTGATAAACATAACCGGATATTCTCTTTTGGTACACCGTGCTGATGCAGCCAATGAGCAAATTTCAGCGCGTCATCGGCTGGCCCTCCACCTGGCACGTTCCAAGCAGTTTCGTGGTACTTTTCAATACCTACAATTAAGCCAAATGTCCGCTCAGGTTTAGCCATCAACTGCATGATGACCTAGCCTCTCACGTTATTAGGAATTACGCACAAGAGATCGCCTAACCCACTTAAAAAGGTAGCTTTTAGCGTTCCTCCTACGGTGTACACACAAGTCTGAAGTAGTTTAAGAAGCTGGTTTTTACCCCACCCTAACCCTCCCCTTGTAAAGGGGAGGGAACTAGATTTCCGGCTTCCCCCCTTTCCAAGGGGGGATTGAGGGGGGTAATTTGACTTGTCTGTACACCGTAGCCTTGTAGGGGAGAGATTTTGAATGGGGTTTTCTAGATACCGTAAAAAGTAAACCATTATGGCAACCTCGAAATAATCGCCTCCCAGGTTTTGGCATTTGTCCAATAAGCACCGTGGGAACGGGGAAACGGTTGTCTGCTATCCACTCGCACATCCTGGATTCTACTAGGGAAAATTCTATTACCCACGTAACTGAGAAAATCCCGTAAATCGTAGATATTCAACCATTGCGGGAAATGCTCTGGTAATAACTGCCCATATTCTAAGCTGTAGAGGGCGTTAATCTCATATAAAAATGGTGCTTGGGAACCAACTGTTACCAATAATTCCACCTGAGACAACTGCTGCTGCACTAGCAAATCTACACAAGCGATACCTCCCAAACTATGGGCGATTAAAACCACTGGCGGTTCTGCTTGGGCAATTTGTTGCTGGATAAACGCCCTGATTTTTTCACCCCGCGTCTGATACAACAAAATATCACCAGGCATAGGCGAAATTTTATCAGTTAACTCAAGGCGGTTTTCTCTGATATAATTTGTTCCGCCGTGCTGTGCTAGTTCAAAAAATGGCTTTAATAACCAGCCACCCAATCCTAACTCCGCCTCTCCCAAAGCCAGAGTCAGCAATTCCATAACTTCATCCCGCAATTGGGCATCGGTGAGTATGGGGGGAAATTTTTCTTGCTGTTCGCTAATAAACATTGCTTGAGCTACAACAGCTCTAGCTATTGGTGCATAATATTCACTCAAATCAGATTCAGAAACTGTGAGCAATGCCTGATGATACGGTTCACTGTGGATAACCGCCTCTCGTGCTGGCTCAAATACCTCTGCAATTCCCGCCTCTTGCAACTTAGCTTGCAGTTCCAATGTCGGAGTGAGACTTGCTACACGAGATTGTAAAACATCCCCTGGTTCTTCCCCAAAGGGATTTCCTGCCTCAACAGGTTTCAAGGACAACAGCCGTAATTCATACAGAGGATCGCGGTATAATTGCCCCCACAGTACAATCTCTGCGTCTTCTTCTCCTTGAGATAAAGCTAGTGTCGCATCTTCCAAGGGTACTGATGCCCGATTATCATTGAACCTTGCACCTAATACACCCCAAAGGCAGGGAAAAACTTTGATATCAGGACGTTGGGCGTGAATCTTTTGCTCAATTATCTGAAAGGTTTCGTTGTATTCTCGTTCCCTAATGCCTGTGCCATGTACAAATATTACGGTGGTCAAGTCGCTTCGCTCCAATTAAAAATTAAAAATTATTAATTAAAAATTGCAAGATGCTCTCTACAAGACGCTGCGCGAACATGGGAGAGGTTTCCTCCTGCCTCCTGCCCCCTGCCTTCTTTATTCACTTGGTTTATTAAAAACTTCTAAAATCTGTCGGCAAATTTGTTTGAGCTTATCCTCGATTTCACCAGAAGGCGAAGATGCGCCAACAACACTCCAGTTTTCTACCGTAGAAAGTCGCCACGCTTCACCGCGATGATCGAATCCAGCTACCTCCACGCCGATCGCACGCCGGGAATTATTGATGGGATCTTGGTAAAATCGGATTTGAATTAAAATACTGCGACTTCGCCAAGATTTACTAATACCAGGAAAGTGAAAGCCAATATCTATAGAATCTGGATCGACTAACTCCCTGGTTTCTGGGTCATTTTTCCAGGGTTTGAGATCGGATTTGGCATCAGGAAACTCGAATTTGAACAAATTAACCACCGTAGCAATGTTGCTGGCGAGTTCAAGGTTCGTTGCCTGTTCAGCTGCGTTCACTAAAAAACACTCCTATATCGCGTCGGCATCTTCAAGGATGTGAAGAGAGAAAAACCGCCAGAAGGCTTATATTATTGGTGTTTCAGCTTATCAAGAGCTTTGATATTTAGCAACTCTAAATCATACTTCCCTAACAATCCTCGTTACTAAACAGATGCCAAAAATCGCTTCTTTTTGGGACTGGCTAACACCTATTAAGTAATTGTACTTAAAAATTACTCCAAAGCAGACGGAACTCTGCTCTTTGGAAAAAATATCAATATTTTCTGCAAAATCCTTGGCTGACAAGAACGATTAACTGCGCTAGCGATCTAAAATGACACTGTGAATCGGTAAACAAAAAGCAATTAAGTTCAATATATGGTGCGTCAACGCTCGATTTTTTCATTTTTTCTAGTACTATTGGCCACATTCCTGATTAGTTGTGGTGGCCCTGGTGTTGCGATCGCACCTCCGACTTACACAGCATTACAACTTGAAAAAATTCAGGCTTATGTTCCTGAAATTCAGGCTGTGCGCGATCGCTCACAAGAGTTGACAACCCTGATTAAAAAAGGTGATTGGATCAATGTGCGTAACTTTATACATGGGCCCATAACAGAAGCAAGGCTGAACCTGACTTATGTCACTCCCAACCTTCTACCCAAAGACCAACCCAAAGCACGTCAAATAACGCGAGATTTGTTTAACGACCTGGTTAAACTTGATAAAGCTACTAGTGCTGGCAATCCTCTAGTTGCCTTGAATCAATCCCAAGCTGCTTTCGCAGAGATTGACAAATTCCTCGACCTGCTTCCTAAAACCAGCAGTGAAGCAGAGGCAAGTTAAGCGCAAGGTAAGATGAGCAAAGAGGATGAGGAGGATGAGGGAGAGTAAAAATTGCTCCCCCTGTTCCCTCATCTCCCGCATCTCCCCATGTTCGCCTCAAAACAGCAATGAGTCATGTAGTTATTATCGGTTGTGGTGTAGTTGGGGCTGCGATCGCTTATGAACTGAGTCTAGTAAAAGGGCTGAAAATTACAGTTTGCGATCGCCAACCACCAGCCCAAGCTTCCACGGGCGCTGCACTTGGCGTTTTGATGGGCGCAATCAGCCAAAAAATTAAGGGCAAAGCTTGGCAGATGCGAGAAACTAGCATCCAACGCTATGAAACTTTGATTCCCGAATTAGAAGCTTTAACTGGTCGCAAAATCCCTTTTAATCGCCAGGGAATTCTCAGTCTTGGTTTGGAAGAGGAGAATTTAGCAGCATGGGAAAAACTTGTAGAAATTCGCCACTCTCAAGGCTGGCATTTAGAAATATGGAACACGGCTAAACTCCAGAATATCTGTCCTCAAGTTGATTGCGAAAAAATTACTGGCGCTGTCTATTCTCCCCAAGATCGTCAACTCGATCCAACTGCTCTCACATTAGCTTTAGTTGAGGCCGCCCAGCAAAATGGTGTAACTTTCAAATTTGGCGTGACTGTTTTGGATGCCCAAACCTCACCACCAGATTCTTCTCCCCAATTTTGCAATCAATTTGAGACTACAGAAGGAAAAATAGCTGCAGATTGGTTTGTAGTCGCAGCAGGGCTAGGTTCAACACCACTGACGGCAAAATTAAATCAGATAATTGATATCCGCCCCGTACTTGGGCAAGCGTTGCAAATGCGTGTAGGACATCCATTAGGCAATCCCGACTTTCAGCCAGCGATAACAGGTAACGATGTGCATATTGTTCCTGTAGGCGGCGGAGATTATTGGGTGGGCGCAACAGTGGAATTTCCCAATAATGGAAATGAGATACCACCAAATCAAGAACTGCTGGAATCTGTTAGAAAACAAGCGATCGCATTTTGTCCAGAATTAGCCACAGCAAAAATTATCCGCACTTGGTCGGGGTTACGTCCCCGTCCTGAAGGTCGTCCAGCCCCAGTTATTGGTAAGTTGCCAGGGTTTAGTAACATCCTCCTAGCTACCGGACACTATCGCAACGGCGTTTTACTAGCACCCGCCACAGCTTATGCGATTCGTGAGATGATTATTTCTCAGGGAATGGGGGGATGAGAGGGAGCAGGGGAGGCAGAGGAGCAGAGGAGCAGGAGAAGAATAACAACTCAATTCCCACTTGCCCTGAGCGAAGCCGAAGGGATGCCCAATATAGGAAAAGAACGTGTCAATAACAGAACATAAAATCAATGTAGATTCACTGGAATGGTTTTATCGAGAATCTTTACCAATCGGCAGAACTGACTTAGCGCCCGTGTTGTTGTTACACGGCTTAGTTTCACAAAGTTACAGTTGGCGTAATATTATACCGGCTCTAGCGAATCAAGGTACAAGAGCGATCGCACCAGATTGGATTGGTTACGGCTTTTCTGCAAAACCAGAAAAACGAGATTTTGCTTATACTCCCGATGCTTTTATCACAGCTTTAGAAGGATTTGTTAAAGCTTTAGAACTTGAACATTTTTCTTTAGTTGTCCAAGGCTTTTTAGGTTCTGTAGGATTGCAATATGCTTTGCGTCATCCAGAACAAATTGCCAACTTAGCTATTTTAAATACACCAATATCAACTACTGCCAAATTACCCTGGAAAATTAAACAAATGGGTTTACCTTTGGTAGGCGAAGTAATGACTCAAGACCCTTTATTAGTTGACCGAACCCTAGAAGGTGGTAGCCGTTATCGCATAGGAGATAAGGAATTAGATATTTATCGAAAACCATTTTTGAAAAGTTCTTCATCTGGGCGGAGTCTGTTATCAAGTATTCGCAATTTACAGCTTGATTCAGCAATGACCGAAATTGAATCTGGTTTTAAAGAATGGCAACAGCCAATTCTGATTCAATGGGGGATGATTGACCCTTGGTTATCTGTAGACATTGCCCAAAAATTTACAGATTCAGCACCAAATACCGAATTAATAAAACTTAATAACGTTGGACATTATCCTCAAGAACATTACTACGAGACGATTTTGGAAGACCTTTTACCCTTTGTGCGTCGTAAAGATGCTCATTGACAATATACCTTTGGCAAAAATCGATATTATAAAAATGAAACCACAGATAAACACTGATGATTTATTTGTGGAAAAGAAATAAATTCTGGATTTTTGCCAGACTTATAATGTTATTTCAGACTGCATTTGTGAACTTTTTATTACCACTAAAAATGGTTCACAACCACAAGTAAAGGAGATGAGTATTCATGGCTTATTCTTGGTTTAAAGCATTTCATATTGTCGGATTTGTAGTTTGGTTCGCCGGTTTGTTCTACTTAGTACGCCTTTTTATCTATCACGTTGAAGCGAATCTTGAACCTGAACCAGCGCAAACGATATTGAAAAATCAATATCAAATTATGGAAAAGCGTCTCTACTATATCATCACGAATCCAGGAATGTACGTGACGATCGCAATGGCCATCGGTTTATTAACCACTGAACCGGACGTTTTAAAAGAGGGCTGGTTACATATAAAACTGCTGTTTGTTGCGATTTTAATTGGTTATCATCATTACTGCGCTCGGCTGATGAAGAAGTTAGCAGTAGGTGAATGTCGCTGGAATAGTCAGCAATTACGTGCTTTAAATGAAGCACCTACAGTTATGTTAGTAGCGATCGTCCTGCTGGCTGTATTTAAGAATAATCTACCTACAGATATAGCTGCTTGGGCTATTTTCGCCATGATTATTTTGATGGCAGTCACTATTCAACTTTACGCCAAAAAACGTAGGCAGGATAAAGAGAAATTGACGGCACAGATAGGGCAACCACAAGAACAAAGTTAGACAAAGTAAGGTAGCACCGCTGTGCTACCTTACTAAAGGTTGTATCACAACAACAAATACTACCAATTAACCATTACCTCATCCTGGAAACGTTTACAGTAAATCATCTCCAGGAATCACAGTAGTGTAAAAAGTATAATTGCGATTAGCCACATAACGGCGGTCTTGTTTAATAATCGCCATAAACTCTCTATGTCCCTCACGGGTACGTCCCACTAAACAACCCGCGCTGGCAAGACGAATATCATTCCGGGGAAAATCAAAGCCGTAGTGTTGATTTACATAAAAATTATCACCTGTATCAAGTTTGTCGCCAGTCCGTTTAAAATCTTGATTGAAATCTCTACAAACAGTTATATCTCCAACTTGCACTAATGCTTCGTGAGGCTCTGCTGTGCCGTGAGTACCAACAGCCCAAGCTTTGTATTGTCCAAACTGAATCCTAGCTGCTCCTTTGGGATTCATCGGATTATAAGTGTAGTACTTCCCTGGTTCTGTAGTAGCTTCCCAATGATCTACGATTTTGGGAACGCCATTTACTACTTCAATCACAATCCGCCGATCGTTAAATTGATTGGGTGTATCACTGTTGAGAGTCCAGTCTGCATCTATGCCCTCTACATAAACAATGTTGTATTCTTTCGGATTGGTAAATACCTGATAACCTTTGGATAGCATATATTTCACAATCTTACTAGCGATGTCATTGCCTAGTTTTAAGGCGGGTTTAGGAAGATCATCTATTTTGGTTTCAATTAGTTTCTTGGCTGTGACTGCTCCTAAAAAGCCACTCTCTTCAGTCTTTGTTAATTCTTGAAATTTTTTGAGAGATATCACAGAAACAGGGCCAAATTTCCCATCGGCTGGAGGTTCCAGCAAACCTAAGCCGATTAACAGTATTTGAATCTGACGTGCCAAGTCTGCATCTTCTGCGATCGCATCAAATGACCATTTCTCATCTTTTCCCAAGAAATCTTGTAGTTTCATTATGCACCTGCTTTCATTTACTGAGTTCTAAGTATAAACATCATTTTAAAAATTGATGTCGTCTAAAACTATACTCTAACGCAAAATATGATGTCATCTGGAGTCTGCAATCGCACGCACATTGCCTGAATGCAATCCTTGATACAGGGTACATTATTAATTAGCTTAATTTCTCTGCTGCGCGTCCAAGCAGCAACTCGTCGTCAGGCATCGCCTCTGTAAAACCCGAAATGACTAACGAAGAACTGCTGCAAATTATTGAACAAGCTGTCAGAGACAATGTGACAGAATTAGACCTTTCATTCAAAAGTTTAACAACACTGCCAACAGAAATTGGACGACTTACCAACCTGCGAACCCTCGACCTCTACAAAAATCAACTGAGCAGTCTGCCACCGGAAATTGGACAACTCATCAACCTACGATCGCTCTACCTCTACAACAATCAACTGAGCAGTCTGCCACCAGAATTTGTTCAACTCACCAATCTGCAATCCCTTGATCTCCACACTAATCAACTGAGCAGTCTGCCACCAGAATTTGGACAGCTCACCAATCTGCGATCGCTCAACCTCTACAACAATCAACTGAGCA
Source organism: Nostoc sp. ChiQUE02 (assembly GCF_034531305.2). NCBI lineage: Bacteria > Bacillati > Cyanobacteriota > Cyanophyceae > Nostocales > Nostocaceae > Nostoc > Nostoc sp. ChiQUE02. Next base: position 29,103 of record NZ_JAVRBN020000028.1, on the reverse strand, counting down.
GTCTACCACCGGAAATTGGAGAACTCACCAACCTGCAATCCCTCTACCTCGACAACAATCAACTGAGCAGTCTGCCAGCGGAAATTGGAAAACTCACCAACCTGCAATCCCTAGACCTCCGCAGTAATCAACTGAGCAGTCTGCCAGCGGAAATTAGAAAACTCAACAACCTGCGATCGCTCAACCTCAGCAGAAATCAACTGAGCAGTCTGCCAGCAGAAATTGTCCAACTCACCAACCTGCGATCCCTCTACCTCAACAGTAATCAACTGAGCAGTCTGCCAGCGGAAATCAGGCAACTGTCAAACCTGAAAAAGCTGGATCTTCGTAGAAATCCAGTCCCCATTCCACCTGAGATTTTGGGGTCGAAGAATTTATCACAAGAACCGGGTGATGTGAATGAAATTCTCGATTTCTATTTTCGGGTGCAAGATCCAATCGAAACAGAACCTTTATACGAAGCAAAATTCTTGATTATTGGCGAAGGAGGAGCTGGTAAAACCTCTTTAGCCAAGAAAATTGCAGATGAAACCTACAAACTCCAACCAGATGAGGAATCAACGGAAGGTATTGAGGTGATCCAGTGGCATTTTGCACTGCCCAATGGCAAAGATTTTCGCGTCAATATCTGGGATTTTGGCGGTCAGGAAATCTACCATCAAACACATCAGTTTTTCCTCAGCAAGCGTTCTCTCTATGCCTTAGTTGCCGACACTCGCAAAGAAAACACCGATTTTTACTGGTGGTTAAAAGTTGTCGAACTCTTGAGCGACAAAAGCCCAGTTATTATCATCAAAAACGAAAAACAAGACCGTCAGTGCGAAGTCGATGGGGGGCAGTTACGAGGAGAATTTGACAACCTGAAGGAAATTCTGGCAACCAATTTAGCTGATAATCGCGGTTTAGCGGAAATTAAAAAAGCTATTCAGTTATACATCAGTAATCTTGACCATGTTGGTACACCTCTACCAAAACTCTGGGTAAGAGTCAGAGCCGCTCTAGAGAACGATTCCCGAAATTACATCAGCTTTGAAGAATACTGTAACCTTTGCCGAGTCAATAATTTAACTGACCGTAAAGATATGCTGCGCTTGAGTAGCTATTTACATGACCTCGGCGTTTGCCTGCACTTTCAAGACGATTCTACACTCAAACACTACGTCATCCTCAAACCGGAATGGGGTACAACTGCCGTCTACAAAGTTTTGGACAGTCAAACTGTCAAGCAAAAGCTAGGTTGTTTTACCAAAGAAAACCTCAAAGATATTTGGCAAGACGGCGAATATGCAGATATGCGAGATGAACTCCTGCAATTAATGATGCGGTTCAAGCTTTGCTACGAAATTCCAGGTCGTCGTGACAATTATATTGCGCCTCAATTGCTTTCCATTGAAAAAGCTGATTACACGTGGGAGGATCGCAATAACTTTATCCTCCGCTACACCTATACATTCATGCCCAAAGGCATCCTCACCCGCTTTATTGTCGAAACGCACCCTTGGATTGAACAGCAAAAACTCGTTTGGAAAAACGGTGTTGTTCTCAACAAAGACCAAACTCGTGCTGAAATCATTGAAAACTACAATCAACGGGAAATTAAAATCCGTGTAGCCGGAAACCGTACAAAAGAATTAATGGCTGTCATCACCCATGAACTCGAAAAAATCCACAACTCTTATGAACGTTTGCAATATCAAACCCTAGTTCCTTGTAACTGCGAAAAATGTGAAGGAAGCCAAACTCCCTATAGTTATCCTCTGAACGAACTGCGTGAGTTCCTAGATGATGGTGCTTACCTAATTCAATGCAGGAAAAGCCGCCAAATGGTATATGTCCGCAGGTTAATTGATGATTTCATATTCCAACCCGATAGACCAGATAAGGAACTCAACCCTCAGATTGCACAGTTGCAAAACGAACTGGAACGAAAGCGAGATGAATCATTGACGCATCGGCTAAGAGATAGCAATCAAGAAGAAAAAGACATCATGAATAGTCAATCTGCAATGGAGTTCGAGAAGGAAATTTTCATCTCTTATGCTTGGGGTGGAGAAAGTGAGCAATTTGTCAATCAATTGGATGAGACTTTGCAGGCAAAAGGAATCAAAATCATCCGGGACAAACGCGATTTGGGCTACAAAGGACTAATCAAACCCTTCATGGAACGGATTGGACGCGGGAAATGTGCGATCGCAGTTATTAGTGACAAGTATTTAAAGTCTCCCAATTGTATGTTTGAGCTAGTGCAAATCGCTAAAAATGGTAAATTTTATGATCGAATTTTCCCAATTGTGTTAACAGATGCCCAAATTTATAAACCTGTTGCCAGACTTAAATATATTAAGCATTGGGAAGACGAAATTAAAGAATTAGACGAAGGGATGAGAGAAGTTGGTGCAGCTAATTTGCAGGGATTTCGTGAAGAAATTGACCAATACACCGAGATTCGCAACACGATCGCGGAACTAACCAACCTGCTAAAAGATATGAACACGCTCACCCCTGATATTCACAGCAAATCAGACTTTGAGGAATTGCTGAATGCGATCGCACAGCGTTTAGATGAGTAAAAATAACCTATTGGTTAAGCTCAGAGGTTGAGCAATGCCTCCGACGGGCTACACCTACGCCCTTTTAACTAGATAATTTGTGTTCTGGAGTGCAAGCTTTAAGCTCAGAAGTAGAATGATGAGGATAAAAGGTGCAACTTCGAGGATAAAAGGCGCAACTTCGAGGATAAAAGGTGCAAGTCCGAGGATAAAAGGTCAAGCGATCGCTCTTTTAACTCGACAATTGGTGTTAAAAGGTGCAATCTTCGAGTTCAGAGGTGGAATGATGAAGCTTTGAGGTGGAGCGATCGCATGATTGCTTAATCTTACGACTTAGAAGACAATTCAAACGCCATCTGCGAACGATAAAAACAGACATCAAATTCCAAGAAAAAATTCATGCGTCCTAAAAGTAACGGCACATTATCCGTGAGACTCCAAGCAAACACCAAGCGAACTGGTGCAAAACTAGCTATTTGAGCAGATAAAATTAACCCTTTTGCTTCAACTGGTGCTAGATTTCCAGCCAGTTGTACTGAGGTTGTTAGTTCTTCCCATACCGCCCCTAACTGAATACTTACACTGTAAGGTAAAACATTAATACTAGCTCCAGTATCCAATAAGCCTGAAACGTTGATGGCAGAATTTTTGTAGCTTAAGGTCAGAGGTAATAATGGTACTGCATCGATATCCCCAAACACATCACGGCTCTCTACAAAGGGAAATCTTTGTGAATTAAGCATCATTTACCTGTTTGTCTTCTTCTAGCAGTGCAGCTAGTTTCTGGGCAGCTTCATGGGAATTATACGGAGACCACACGTGATAAGTAGCTCCTGGCTGTAAGGACAATGCTTCTTCTTCAGTCGCTAGTTCTTGAACTAAAAACTGCATGACCTTGAGTTTATCTGCACGAGATAGCTTGTGCAAGGTTGGGAATAAATCTGCTGCGCTCATATCAAGTTGAAGATAACGATTAAGTACTTTTTATATTTTCACAACTACTATAAGGTGGTTACAAAGTTTGTGGCATCGCATCCTCAACAACAAGCGATCGCTCTTTTGAGTTGAAAAATGCCGTTCCAAGGTGCAATTTTTGAGTTTACAGGTGAAATTGTAAGTTTTTGAGACCGAGCGATCGCATCATCAACAACAGTTGAATGCACACCTTTAAGATGAATAAGACTGCAAATATTCTGCTAATCAAATAAGCGTCCCTAAAAACTTTTATTCTTATTCTTAAGAGATTCTAAGTTTTCACGAATCATAGTGTTACTAGGGTCGAGGCGAACAGCTATTTCCAGTTCTGCGATCGCTTTTTTTCGTTTCCCTTGAGCGTACAGTGTACCGCCTAAGTTATTGTAAGCCATTGCAAAGTTTGGGTCGAGGTGCAGGGCTTGCTTGTAAGAAATGATAGCTTGCTCCAACTTTCCTTGAGCTTCCAGTACAATCCCCAGATTATAGTGAGCAGCTACAAAGTTTGGGTCGAGGTGCAGGGCTTGGCGATACGCAGTGATCGCTTTTTTTCGTTTCCCTTGAGCGTACAGTGTACCTGCAAGGTTATGGTAAGCCATTGTAAAGTTTGGGTCGAGGTGCAGGGTTTGGTTGTAAGAGGCGATCGCTTGCTCCAATTTCCCTTGATCTTTCAAAGCATTCCCCAGATTATAGTGAGCGATTGCATAGTTTAGGTCGAGGTGCAGGGCTTGGCGGTAGCTAGCTATTGCTTCTTCCAACTTTCCTTGAGCTTTCAGCGCATTCCCCAGGTTATTATGAGCAATTACAAAGTTTGGGTTGAGGCGTAGGGCTTGGCAGTAGGCGGCGATCGCTTCTTCTAACTTCCCTTGATCGTACAGCGTAATCCCCAAGTTATTGTGAGCGAATACAGAATTAGGGTCAAGACCGAGAGCTGCTTTATATTTGATAACTGCTTCCTCTAACTTTTTATTTTCGTACAAACGATTTGCTTTGTTTATCAAGCTTGTGACTTGATATTGGCGATCTTCTAATTCTGGTGCATTTTGTTTTGCGGTTGAGGAATTCGAGTTAGCAGCTAATTGCGCCGCCTCTCGAATTCCTTTCACAACCTCCAAGAATGCCTCATCTCGATCGCTCCAGCTTTTGATCGGTTTGCGATTACGAGGCAGGGGTGACAATTTATCAATGGGAGGATTGTCCCAATCTGCATAGCGTAGCAATACCGGAATCACACGAGCCTTACCTGCGGCATTTTGTTCTAAAGCTCGTGTAACTTCAATTGTCCAGTGATAGTCTGAAGCAATAAAATCTGGACTCACCAACAGTAGAATTAGCCCAGCCCGTTTAAGGTACTTATTAATTTCATCTTGAAACTCTTGCCCAGCAATAATTTCGCGCTTATGCCAACTGGTAATAAGTTTTTCCCGCAGCAAAGTCGCTAGATGCATCTCTAACTCTTCGCGCAGTTCTTCATCTTTTTGGTGATAAGAAATAAAAACTTCAATAGACTTCATAGGGAATATGGCAAGACGTTGGCTGGTTTAAAAGAAAACTACAAAAGCTTTTGCTCGATTTCCTCAAGCTGCCGGTTTAATCTATTTTGTTCTGTTTGGGTTTCCTGAATTTGCACCTCTAGCTTCAGCTTTGTAGATACATCGGTTTCAATGGCGTATGCTTGGCGCAGCCGACCTAATTTTTGGCTAACGAGATCATATTGTTGTTGTAGAGAATCCCGTTTCTCTCCCAATCTATGACGTTGACCATCAGTTAAACCCCACTCGTTGCAGGAGGGCTGGAAGTTGCCAGTGTACTAGTTCCAGAAGCAGTTGAGGAGGAGGGTTTTGATTTCGCCATTTCCTCAACTACTCTGCGAATTCCTTGAGCAACATTTAAAAAAGCCTCATCTTGGTCTTGCCAGGTAGTGACAGGTTTAGCATTTTTGGGGAGTGCTTGCAGTTTACCAAAAGGCGCACCATTCCAGTCTGTCGGCTTAAGAATAATCGGAATTACCCGAGCTTCCCGCGTTTCATGTCGCTCCATTGCCCGTGTCATTTCTTTGTCGTAGCAGTAATCTGAAGCCAGAAAGTTAGCACTTACCAGCAGCAGAATGATATCTGCAAGTTCAAGATTGTCATCGATCGCATTTGCCCATTCACTCCCAGCACTGATTTCGCGATCGTGCCAAGCTTCAATAACTCCTTGACGTTTCATCATGCTCAGATGAGTTGCCAGTTCGTCTCGCAACACTTCATCTTTGTGGGAGTAGGAAAAAAATACTTTAACCGCATTAGACATATTCTTAAATCTACTTGACTCAATAGCTGTATAGGACTATATCAAATTAATTTTTTCAGAATAAAAGCCCAAACGCAGAATATTTATTTAATGTGAGTTCAACGGGTTATATAGTGTCAGTCTAATCAGCCTAATAAAAAAGATTTTACTAGGCAAAATCTGTCCCTCTTTGCATTGGAGAAGGACAGATTGTAATAAAAGTTTAAGGCAGCGAGAGGTTTGATAACTAATTACTTAATTTGCGGATGAGCATCTTGTCCATCACAACAAACTAAGGTTAGGTGTAGCTGAAGTTTTAGCCTGGTAAGCCTTTTTGACACCAACCCAATTACTAGCAATTGGCATTCGCCAACCAGTTCCAAAGGCGCGATCGGTAATTTTTAATCCGGGGGGTGCTTGTCGCCGTTTAAATTCAGCCCGCGCTACCATTTGGATTACTCTATCTACAATCACCGGATCGTGACCGGCTGCAACAATCTGTACTGCTGATTGGTGGTTGTGAACCAGGCGTTGCAAAATATCGTCCAAAATTTCGTAAGGCGGTAGAGAGTCTTGATCCACTTGGCCTGGTTTGAGTTCGGCGCTGGGTGGTTTAGTCAAAACGTTTTCCGGGATGATTTCATTATTGCGATTTAACCAATGGCAAAGTGAATACACACGGGTTTTAGGAACATCTGCAATTACTGCTAACCCACCATTCATATCACCGTAGAGAGTACAGTAACCCACAGCCATTTCTGATTTGTTACCGGTAGATAAAAGCAGATAGCCAAATTTATTAGCGATCGCCATTAATAAATTACCGCGAATCCGAGATTGGATATTCTCTTCTGCCAGCCCAAACTCTGTACCCGCAAACAAATCATCTAATGTTTGATCGAAGCCTTGCATTAACTCGCCAATTGGTAAAAGATCAGTCTTAATCCCCAAATTTTCGGCTAGTGCTACAGCATCGCTAATGGAATGCTCTGAACTGTAAGGGGAAGGCATGAGAACACCGAGGACATTTTCTTTACCAAGTGCAGCAGCTGCGATCGCAGCTACTATGGCAGAGTCAATCCCGCCACTTAAACCCAAAACTACTTTAGAAAAGCGACATTTGCGGGCATAATCTCGCACACCCAAAACCAAAGCTTGCCAAATTTCTTCATCTTCTGATTCATAGACAGGTGCTACAGAACCCAACTGCAAATCCTGCTGTGTTTCATCAAATTCCACTAACACTAAATCGGTGTCAAAACCACGAGCACGACACATAACTTCACCTTGACGATTCAAGGCAAAACTACGCCCATCAAAAATTAGGTCATCATTTCCGCCAACCTGATTAGCATAAATAATCGGTTGTTGAAAACGTACTGCACTATGCCTGAGCATAGTTTCGCGAAACTGCTGCTTGCCGACAGTGTAAGGAGAAGCAGATAAATTTACAATCAAATCTACACCCAAAATTGTTAAGTCAGCAATCGGATTTACTGTATAACTCCGTTTGCCCCAAAATTCCTCATCGTTCCATAAGTCTTCGCAAATAGTTACGCCAATATCGATATTATCTAAAGTGAAATAATTAGCTTGCAAGCCTGGTTCAAAATAGCGACGTTCGTCAAATACATCGTAAGTAGGCAAAAGTCGCTTGTGAAAAATTTGCTTGATCTTGCCATTCTCTAACAAAGCTATGCTGTTAAATAAGGTTTTACCGCCAGTAATAGATGCTTCGAGGTTCTGTTCAACAGTTCCTACCAACACAGCTAAATTTGGCGGTAAATCTTGAGCTAAGTTTTGTAAAGTAATGCCCATCGCTTCCACAAAACTAGGATTTAGTAATAAATCCCTTGGTGGATAGCCACACAAAGAAAGTTCTGGTGTCAACAACAAACGCGCGCCGCTAGATGCTGCTCGTTGTGCCGCCTCTAGGATTTTTTGGGCATTTAAAAGCAAATCACCGATAGTAGGATTAATTTGAGCGATCGCAATTTTCATATTATTTGTTATTAGTCATTGGTCATTTGTCATTTGTCAAGAGTCATAAGTTACTCTGGACTGAAGACTTTTAACTCTGGACTTGGGGTAGAGATTGATTAAATAAACACCAAAGGTTTATCTTTTAAGGGAGCAAAAGCTTCCGCGTCAAACTTATACAAGCTAGCTGGACGACCAGCACCCCGTGATACCTTAATTCCGGTATCGCATAAAAAACCTAACTTGAGTAGACGCGCCCGAAAATTAGAATAGTCGGAAAAGTTATCACCTAAAACTGTGGCGTATAACTGATATAAATCATTCAAGGTGAACATTTCTGGCAAGACTTCAAAAGCTACCGGGCTATACTCTAATTTATTTCGCAACCGCCTGTGTCCATAAGCCAGAATTTCATTATGGTCAAAAGCTAATTGCGGCACTTCTTTGACTGGATACCAAGCTATGCCAGTCATGCGATCGGCTATCAATTCGGCTTCCTCAAATCGCACTAGGGCAAAGTAACTAACTGATAGATAACGCACACCATAACTATCGGTTGCTTCCCGTGGATCGCGATTCGGCCCGCCAAATGTATACAGTTGCTCTAAATAGAGATTGTTGACCTTAATTTTCTCCGCCATAATGCGATAAGCGGCATCTTCTAAAGACTCTCCTGGACGTACCAAAGTACCGGGAAGACTCCAATGATTTAAAAATGGTTCTTGCTGTCGCATTACTAGGAGAACTAACAGCCGATTTTGTGCAGTATCTACAGAAAAAATTACATTATCGACACCAACCTTGAAATCGGCCAAAGGTTGTTGGTTTAGCGGAGTTGGTATCTTTTTTTGGGAACGTCCTGGCATTCGTACAAATGCTCTCGATTAATATAGGCAACTACAGGGGCTGTGAGGGCTTGGGGATCTCCATGTTCGCGGTACGCTGTTGAGGAAACATCTAGACCGGTCAGACTAGCGATCGCAATTTTCCCTCCCAGCTTTTGCACTACCTCTGAACTAGACTCATCTATTGCATATCCGGGTCGCGGTACGATCAGTAGTTGCACTTCCTGTAACAAATCTTCAATGCGATACCAACGTGGTAGCTGACTCAGTAAATCTGAACCAATAATCAACGTCAATTCAGCGTCTTCACCCCAAGTAAGCTTTGCTTTTTCCACTGTTTCCAGTGTTCTGAAGCTACTCAATTCTTGTTCCAAAGCAATATTGTGCCGTGGTGCGTCTATATCCGCAATTAACAATCGCAACATTGCCGCCCGATGTTCTAAGGGTGTTTGATGGGACTTAAATGGATTATCCGCTGCCCAAACCGCTACCCAATCATAACGCTCAGACAACCAACTCAGAATTTTTTGATGTCCAGCAGTTGGTGGATCGGCACTAGTACCAAACAAAGCAATTTTCATACTAATTCGTAATTCGTAATGACGCTTGATGACTCGCTAGCGTTGCGCTAACGTAATTCGTAATTAAGACACACTGAAAAAGTACTTTTACCTCTGTGTACTCAGCGCTTCTGCGGTTCTTCTCTTAGTTGCTTCAGTCAACACCCGTAACCCCTCAGAAATCTCCACTTGCACCGCGACAGGATGATCCAAACGCCGTGTTTCCTGTGGCAAACTGGCAACTGAGGTGGCGGTACGCTGACGAATTGTTGCCAACGACTCCAACGGCTGCACCTGTTGACCTTCCTGCACTACTAACTGCAACAAAGGTTCTTCTTCCAGAGAACTTTCACCTAAAAGCCCTAACCTGTCTGCTTTTACCTTACCTCCCGTATACGAGCGAAAAATCTGCTTGCGCCCTGGATAAGTAACTTTACCACTAGACTGCTTCATCACTGGGATGCCATCAATGTCTACAAGTTTATAGACTCCATTTACAGGCGAACCTGTAACTAGTCGCGTTCCCAGTCCGTAACCATCAATTTGGGCACCAGCAGCTTTTAATCTGGCAATTTCCCACTCGTCTAAGTCACCACTGGCAAAAATTGGCACACCAGGAAGGAGCGATCGCACCTGTTTTGATAAGGTAACTAAATCTCCTGAGTCCAATCTCACTCCTGTTAATTGCATTTCCCCGGAATTTACTTTTTCGGCCAAGCGCCCGGCAGCAGCAACGGTATCGTAAGTATCAATCAGCAATGGCGCACCCGGAAAATATCGATGAAATGCACTAAAAGCTTGTTCTTCAGTGCCTTCTATTGCTGACAACGCCATCACCAGGGCGTGTGCCATCGTACCACTTGGCTTTTGTCCCAGTTGTAGCGCTGCTAACACATTGGAAGTGGAATCTAACCCACCCGCCAACGCCGCCCGCGCCGCCCACAAAGCAGCCTGTGGACTAAATGCTCGTCTGGTGCCAAATTCTAAAAGTGTTGCTGATTCCCCCGCTACATCCCGCAACCGGGCTGCTTTTGTGGCAATCAAAGTCTGGTAATTAATCGTATTCAGGAGGTAAGTTTCCACTAGTTGCGCTTGCCAAAGAGGTGCTTCCACCCGCAACAGTGGCTGATTGGCAAACACAGCCGTTCCTTCCGGTACTGCCCAAACATCACCCGTAAATTTTCCCTCAGCTAAAAGTGACCAAAAGCGATCGCCTGCGTGAGCAAAAATTCCTGTTGCCTGTAATGCCGCAATTTGCGAGGGACTAAAGCGGATTTTGGCTAAATATTCCAATGCCTGCGTCAGCCCCATTGCAATTAAATAACCAAAACCCTCTGGCAATCGTCTGACAGACAATTCAAAGCTTGCCCGTCGTTGTTCTATACCTTCGCCTGTGTAACAAGCTGCCATCGTCAACTGGTAAAGGTCGGTCAGTAAGCTGTAGTCATCCGCAGAGAGGTTTAGTTCCTGGTTCTGCTGGCTTTGCTGTTTATGTACATAGTCCAAATCTGGCAAAAAAGTTGTCATGCAAGAGCTTCCTTACAAGATGCTTCTTCTATTTATGGTAATATTTACCATAAATAATGTCAACTCCCGACAAGTATATTTTAGAGATTGCCGTATAACAGTAGGTTTACAGGTAAATTAATACTAGCTTTATAAAATATTTAATATTTTTTAATAGTAAAAGCTAGCAATAATGTTAATCTGGCAAGGCGGTTAATGAAAAGAAAAATATCCTGTCAGAGCGAGTTTGTTTGTCAGCCTCTTTCCCAGACTGGGTTTGGATAAATAACTATGTTACAATTAGAATCAAAGCGAAAAGTTTGATTTTTTGACAAGCTAAAGTATTGCAAACTTATCTGAATAAACATTGCATATATTCTCAATATATTGAGAACAAGAGCAAGCCTTGAATATCAGCATTAGAGTATAGGTATCACAATTAAAGCGACTCGAAAAAAGGAGTCCAATATTATGGCTATTTCCCAAATCATTGCGAATATAACCCAGTATATTTCTGAAGCTGCAATGCGGATTTTTGGCCCTACAGATGATGCTTATCCTGCTATTGGTGTACAACCTTTCACAGGTGAGCCTTACGATAAACGTACAGCTGATACTTGGTAGGTGCTAATACGGTATTCAAAAACAATACAGGAGTTAAAATTCAGAATTCAGGCGGGGACAATTAACGGAGAATTCAGGCAAGCCAAATAATAGAAAACCAGTAAATTGTAGATTTAGCTCCGTACTTAAACCCTTTTATTGAAAAGTAGTGGCGTATTGCAATACGCCACTATCCAATTCCTTCTGCATTCTGGCTCCTGATAAATAGATATCTTGCAAAAATTCGATAGTAATCAGAGTTGCAATTGATGATATAGACTATTTGGCAACAGATCGCCCAGCGATAAAGATTTGTTGTGCGGTTAGTTGTAAGTTGGGAAAGATTGAGGAAATAAGTTGCTCGTTGTTTTGAAACAACACTTTTTGATACTCATCCTCTATTAGGGTACAAATTGTCACCGTTGGCTGTTTGGGCTTGCCAATATATTCTCTGCCACCAATACCCAGATAATCAACAATCCAATATTCAGGAACTCCTAATAAGGCGTAATCTTCAACCTTACGAGCGTAATCGTTCTGCCAATTTGTGCTAACAACTTCAGCAATCAGTTTGATTGAGTTTCCTGATGTAATTACAGGTTGTTGTTGCCATAATGGTTCATTAATTAATTGAGTTTGGTCTAACACGATCGCATCGGGACGAAAAGCTGTTTCTGTTCCTAATAGTTTGATTAGACAGCGATGGGGGATAAAGTAGCTTAGATCCTGACGATCAATTACTACATTCAGTTTTCGACCAATCAAGGCAGATACTTGCTCGTGTGGGCCGGTTGGTTCCATCTCAATTAATTCACCATCAATTAGTTCATAGCGATCGCACTCACCGTACTGGCTAATAAATTCATCAACGGTTAGAACTTTTGGGGCTGATTGAACCATTGTGATTATTCCTCATGATTTGGTGCTTGCTATGGTAGGCAAAAAAAATGGCATTGAAAAAAGCAAGTAAGTTTAAGGCGTGACGTTAAACCTCACGCCTTTTTATTTAAACTTTTTTCCCCCCGCCTGCTAATAGTTCCAGAATGACTCCATTTGTCCAGCCGAAGCCAACTTCGTTAGAACTATATCCAAAGGAGATTTCGTCGGAAACGTTGGCAGAACAGCGTTCAACATCATATTTCTCAACTAGGGTATTGTGACGCCCGAATTCTTTAATTACCATAGCCAGGAATTTGTTGGCAATGCGATCGCCTTCTGTATGATACCCATAACGGTGAAGTCCCTGGACAGCAATGAACGTCAATGGTGCCCAACCGAAGGGAGCATCCCACTGGTTCCCGGTGATATGAGTACTAGTAAGAATTCCGCCTGGGGCTTCAAACAAAGAGAGATTTTCCACGACGCGCTGGGCTTGGGCTTGAGAAGAAATTCCTAGCCACAGGGGATAGAATGTGGTAGCAAATTCGTAGCAACGGCGTTTTCCACTCTGGAAGTGATAGTCGCAATAGAGTCCTCGTTCTTCATTCCAGAGAAATTGATCGATCCGATCGCGCCGATATGCGCCGCGATCGCGCCATTGTTTTTCTAGTTGTTCGTTCCCCAAAATAGCGTTAATTTGCGCCAAGTCTTGCTCTACCTGATATAGCAAACTGTTGAGGCACACAGGAGCGTAGTGGAGGATATCAGCACTGAAGGGGCCAAATCGGTTGGTGATATCAAAACCGGACTCGCGCATGGTGCGATCGGCCTTGTAAAATAGGTGGGTCAGTTTGTCATTTTCGCGATCGTAGTAAAGATTAACGTCGTAATCTTCAATCTCAAAGGTTTGATAATATTCTTTGACGCGATCATAGTGGCTTTTTCCCTCCTCATCGCGTTCGGAGAACACAACTTCTGGCGCGGGACCTTCGCCAAAGGCATAAAATCTAGATAAGCCGGTTCCGGGATTCAAATGGGGCGGTACTACCCAGTAATAATAAAATTGCTCTAAAAGCGGTACGGTTGATCTCAACCACTCTTCATCCTGGGTGTGCTGGAATAGTGCCAAAACCATCATGCTGAGGACGGGGGGTTGCGATCGCGACAGCATATAAGTCCGGTTGGCATTGAGGATAGTGCCGTAATGCTTCACCTGGTACAATAATTGGTCAACCTGGCTTTGCGCTAGCTCCCATTCTTCATCGTGCAAAAGTCCTAGTAATATAAAGTAGCTGTCCCAGCCATACATTTCGTTAAATCGACCACCTGGTACGACATAAGGCCCTGGTAGGTATAGTAAGCCATGCTGTTTAATCGCTTCGACTTCTGAGGGCAATGTGCGAACTTCAATTCCTTGCATATCTTTGGGAGATAGCGATCGCTCTAACACTGTCTGAATGTTGGGACAATCTTCTAAGGGGGAAATGTAGACGATCCAGGGAGTACCTGGTTTGTGGTCTAGTTTGGTATCTTTGGCAGATTGTAATAAGTGTTCGTGCGATCGCGTTAAGGTTTTCCAGGTTTTTTTGATATGGACGCGCAGGGTGTCAATCTGCGTGGTGGTAAGTGCTGGTGAAGTAGTCATAATTCAATTTGACGGGGTGGTGAGGAGTTTGGAAGAATTTTTTAACGCAGAGGAGCGCAAAGGGAATCGCAGAGGTACGCAGAGATTTTACGGCACTTCTCTGCGTGAGATAGACTTATTTTTTTACTCGGCACTACTAACTAATAGGGCGACTGGGAAATGGGCGAGGGCAGATCCGATAGATAGGGTTTCTGTAGTTTGTAAGGGTTGCTGAGTGAGGACGTTTTTCCAGGTGGAGGGAGTTCCAGGGGGTAATAGCAGGTGTGTGTCTTGCCAAACTGACAAGCCGTTGGGGTTTTCTCCTGGCTGGATGAGGCTTGTTAAAAAGCGAGGTGCGATCGCGATCGCTGTTTGATTCCCTTCCCGCCGCGCAAAGGCGATAATGTGATTGGCGTAGGTTCCCTGAACTTCTAAGGGCAGATAGTCGCCATCCTGAAATAATGAAACATAGTTTGTTCTAGCTTGGAGTAATTGAGCCGTTAAAAACAGTTTGATTCTGCCATCAGTTTTATCACTCAGCAACTCTTGAATCAAACCCAGAGTGTCGGTTTTCACCTGTTCGCGGATGGCGCTTAAGTAGGTGCGTCGCTGTTCAAAATCCACGGGACGGCGGTTATCTGGATCGACTAGGCTGAGTTCCCAAAGTTCTGTTCCTTGGTATAAATCAGGTACGCCAGGGGCGGTAATCTTCAGTAGAGTTTGGGAAAGGGAATTGAAGATACCATACTCTGCAATTCGCTGTTGAAAGGGACGAAAGGCTTCTAGAAATTCCCCGGAGATGGAAGGGTCGAGTACTTTCTCAATAAAGGAGGTACAAGCTTCTTCATACTCGCTATCAGGTCGTAACCATGCTGTATGGACTTTCGCTTCTCGGATTGCCTTAATTATATAGTCCTTCACCCGTTCCACGAAGGATGCATGTTCGTGTTCTGCAAAAGGAAACGCCCCTACCAAGGTTTGATAGAGAAAATACTCGTCGTTGCGATCGGGCATAGCGAAACCGTGGCGATGGCTACGATGTCCTCGATTAATGGCACTCCAGGTATTTACCTGCTGATCCCACTCATTGGGGATTTCTGAAAGGACATTCAACCTGGCCCGCACATCTTCGCCGCGTTTGGTGTCGTGGGTGGCTGTGGTGTTCATTGTGTGAGGCCAGGTTGCTTGGTGCTGTTTGTTGAAGGCATGAAATTTGGCTAAGTCAATGCCAAAATGACCAGGATTTCCCCCGACTTCATTCAGCGACAGCAACCGATTGTAAACATATAATGTGGTGTCTTCTACACCTTTTGCCATTAACGGGCCGCTGTATTGCTGCATCCGCAAGACGAAATATATCCACTGTTCGCGTTCTGTTTGAGTCAGAGAATTATCAAACTCTAGCAGCATTAACTTTTCAATAAAGGTCAATTCGTTCTGCAAGAGGGGCGCTTGTTCTTTGGCTTGGCGAATTACTTCTTGAATGGTAGCGCGATCGCTTTCTCCAATTCCATCGGGCGTAATGTAGGTACGGTAAATCGGGAACAGTGTCAAAACTTCGGCGATCGCTCTTTTTAATCCATTCAGTGTAAAATCATTGCCATAGCGATATTTGCTGGAAATATTCTTTAACAAAAGAGCTAGATTGTCAATATCACCTGCTAAATTCTTTTCCAAAATCAGGTGCTTTTTATCCTTCACTACGGTTGCATAATCTACTCTTGAACCAATAAAGTTTTGGTAAATTTTATCGAATGATAATTCATTTTCAACTTGACAAAATACGCCATTTACATAATTTAGAAAATCATAACCAGACGTTCCTTCAATTTCCCAGTTTTCCGGCAATTCTTCGGTGAGTTCTAAAATCTTCTCGACAGTGATATAAACATCTCCCGTCTTTTCCCGCAGCCTTTCGAGATACTGGATTGGGTTATAAAGTCCATCAATATGATCGATCCGTAAACCAGTGAATTTGCCTTCCTCAACCAGTTTTTGGATTAAGCTGTGGGTATTATTAAAAACCCGCACTTCTTCAACTTTAACGGAAATCAGTTCATTAACAGTAAAGAAACGGCGGTAGTTCATTTCCTCCGCCCCAACTTTCCAGAAGGCGAGACGGTAAAATTGGTCATTCAGTAAGTCATCTAGGAGGTTAAAGCTTTCTGAATTACCAGGTTCTCCGTTGAATGTTTGGAGATTTTCGTCAATGAACTCGCGGATAGCATCGTTTGTGGTGTAAAGTTCCCAAACCAATCCTTTAATAAATGCGATTTGGTCTTGTCGCTGTTTTCCCGCAACTTCTGAGGGCACATTTTTGAGAATATACAAAATCCCCAATAGTTTAATAAAATCGGGATGATTGCGTCCCAGTGTGCGAGTGAGTTTGCCCAGATTAGAGGTGATAAATTTTGTGTAAGATTCTAACCGGAGTGGCAGTTTTAAGCTGTAATAATTGACAGTTAAACCGTTCTGTTCGTATTGCAGTTGAATGTGTCCGTTTTCCAGGGATGTACCATAAAAATCTCCCAGTAGCGGCGCTAGGATTCGCTGTTCACGATCGCCAAAGGGAGCATTCCAAGAAAGATCGAAGTAGTCGGTATAGCTGGAATCTGGGCCGTGTTCCAATACGTCCATCAAGTAATCGTTTTCGCTACTATAAGCCATGTGGTTGGGTACAATATCTTGTAACCAGCCCATACCAAGGGATTGAACTTCACCAACTAATGCATCAAAGGATTCATTAGTTCCCAGTTCTGGGTTTAGTTGAGTGGCATCTACTATATCGTAGCCGTGCGTACTCCCGGATCGGGCTTTAAAAATGGGAGAAGCATATAAATCGGAAATACCTAAATCTGCTAGATAAGCTGCGATCGCTTTAGCGTTGTCAAAGCCAAACTGAGGTGTAAACTGAATTCGATAAGTTGCGGTGGGAATTCGCATATTTTTTTTGAGTGGGGAGTGGGTAGAGACACAATTAATCGCGTCTGTGGGGAAAGACGCGATTAATCGCGTCTGTACAAAGTGGGGAGTTTGCACCTTTTTGCTCGAACGTTGAGGTTATGAGGCTAAAACTTTAAGTTTTAACTCTCCCCCTCATCCTTTTTCATAGAGTACTAAACTAGTAGGTTGCAATTTCACTTCTTGACCCACAGACAGATGGTCAGCAGCTTCAGAACCATGCCCAGACCATAAGGTATCAGCAGAGTCTAACAATTTATGAGCATTTTGCTCAAACGGCAGAGTCACTGTCACTGGAGACGAATTGAAATTCATCACAAATATTATTTCACTCGATTCGCACCAACGACGCACGATGACCAACTGCTTGTCTTCATCGCTAGTCGCTTGGATGGAGTTGCGGTCTTGATTTAAAAGTGCTGGATGCGTCTTGCGTAAATTAATTAACTGGCGATACCAATTCCACAAAATCTTGTGGTTACCTTCATTGCGTAATTGCCAATTGAGTTTAGACTTTAGGAAAGTTTCTGCCGATTCTGGATCTGGGGGATCATCTGCATAGTGAAATGCTTCAAATTCTTCTTTGCGTCCGGCTCGAACTGCTTGAATTAAATCTGGATCGGAGTGACTGACAAAGTAAATGAAGGGTGCTGTCTCGCCGTATTCTTCTCCCATGAATAACAGGGGTAAGTTGGGCGACAGCAGCACAGCGCCGGCAGCTAACTTTAATCCCTCAAAAGAGATTCGCTGGCTGAGGCGTTCTCCTTTCATTTGGTTGCCGATTTGATCGTGATTCTGAATGCAGACTGCAAACTGTGATAAAGGGCGATCGCGGCAAGATACGCCATGAAATCGCTTCCGGTGTGGAGCATACTTCCAATCGTAGACAAAAGTATCTTCATAAGCTTTTGCCAATTGAGCACATTGCCCAAAATCTTGATAATATCCTTGGCGATCGCCTGTTAAAAGTGCGTGTAATGAATGGTGAAAATCATCACTCCACTGAGCATCAAGACCATACCCGCCCAGTTCTACCGGCCGAATTATTTGTGGATTATTCAGATCGCTTTCGGCAATTAGATGGCGTTTCCATTTTTGCCCTTGTTGTGAGAAATGATGAACCGCTTCCGCCAGTTCCCACAAAAAATGCTTCGCCCCCAAGTCGTAAATTGCTTGAATAGCATCCAGCCGCAATGCATCAATGTGGAAGTCGCGCAACCAGTAAAGCGCATTTTGGATAAAATAGTTTCGTACACCCTGACTATGGGCATCGTCGAAATTCATCGCATCGCCCCACGGCGTTTTATAGGTTTTAGTAAAGTAGGGCGCGAACTGATTCATATAGTTGCCTTCTGGCCCAAAGTGGTTATACACCACATCCAGCACTACGGCAATTCCGTTTTGGTGGCAAGCATTTACTAATTGTTTCAGTTCGGCTGGACTACCGTAGGAATTTTGGACAGCATAAGGGTAAACGCCGTCATAACCCCAGTTGCGGTATTTCAGAGAAGCTTCAATATGAGTATCTCCCGGAAACTGGGAGATGGGCATAATTTCAATAGCGTTAACTCCAAGTTCCCTCAGTTCCGGTAGGCGGGGGATGATGGCGGTGAAAGTTCCTTCAGGCGTGAATGTGCCAACGTGGAGTTCATATAAAATCATCGACTCCACAGGAATGCCAGTCCACCCTTCATCAGTCCACTCAAATTGTTGATCGACAATTTGAGACGGTCCATGCACCCCTTCAGGTTGATACTGCGACGCCGGATCGGCAAAGGTGTCTTGGCCATTCAACACATACCGATAAAGCGTACCTGGATAGACATCGTTGACTTTCGTGTGCCAGTATCCCTCAGACTGAGGCTTGAGGGGAATTAACTGCTGTTCTGGCGTCAAAATTTTTACCGTGACGCTATCTAATAGCGGAGACCAAACTGTAAATTCACACTCTCCGTTACCCAAGTAGTTAGCACCAATTCTCACGCAGTATCCTCCCATCAGATCGTGTGTTGTGCCGAATTGTGGCGCGATCGCAAATGCCATTGATTGCACAATGTTTACAAACACGCCAGATAGCATAATGGTTGGTCTACCAGACTTTTCGCTAGCATCTGGAGGCGGATTTTTGACCACAACAAATTCTCTCTCATGACCAAAGAGGCAGGGGAGCAGGGGGCGGGGGGCAGGGGGAGAAAGATGCTGGAATTCCCCAGCAGTCTAGGGTTACGAGCTAATAAATGTATTTATGCTCAAGAAAAAAATATTTATTTTGATAGCGCAGCGTTAGCGAGTCAGACGCTCCTCCGTCGCTAACGCTGCGCTATCGAGCGTCGCGGAAAGTGCGACGATAAATAATGCGTTGTCTCAGAGCCAATACATTTATTTATGGGGTTTCCCCTCATCTCCCTGCTCCCTGCCCCCTGCTGTCTGCCTCAGACGAATACCCTCACCTGTACTACCTACGGCTTGCAGCTACCATCAACACAGTATGCCGATTCATAAGTACTAGAACGCTTACCAAAGATGGTGTAACGATTATCGCGGATTTGTTCGTAAAAGCGATCGCCTGCCCATTTCATCCCCGGTAAGGCTCGATAAGCGTCTACAAATATACTTCCTGCTGGCAATAACCGCCCAATTTCTTCTGCGGCGTTACTACCTTGCCAACGTCTCTGAGGATCGTTGCCATCAATTAAAATCATCCCCTGTTCACAGTCTTGGGCTGTAACTCCCCACTGTAAAAGTGTCTGCTCATCCTGCATGGGAGCGTAGCGAAACAGCTTACCCTGGTCTAAGGTTTCTAGCAATTGCACTAGGGTAACGCAGAGATTACAATTCCCGTCGTAGATTACGTAGTAATTCATAAAAATAACGGCTCTTCGGCAATAGACTTGTCGGATGTGTCTAAACACAACTTTGGTATTCTAGCTTAGAAAAAAGCCGCAAATCAGCAATCGCTACTTCAGCCACTTGCTTTCCAATACCGTGGCGGTCGTTAAATATGCATAATGTCATCGAGTTTAAGTTGTAAATTTGGCAAGAGATCAGATGAAATACTATCTCCTAACCGATATTGTTCCTGCTGGTACACACCGTTAACTAACTGACAAACGGTGAATGTGGGTTGTTTGGGATTGCCAATAAATTGCAACCCACCCAAGCCACGAAAGTCCACAATCCAATATTCTGGGATGTTAAGAAAAGCGTATTCTTCTACTTTCCTCGCATAATCATCTTGCCAATTTGTGCTCACAACTTCAGCAACAAGTTTGATTGTACTGCCGTTACAAATAATAGGTTCTTTTTGCCAAAGGGGTTCTTTACTAAGTTCTGCTTTATCTAAAACAATTACATCAGGACGTAGCGCTGTGGCTTCAGCAGCAGGTGGTTTAATCAAACAAGTTTTTGGAATTAGCCAGTTGAAATTAGAATTAAAAATTTCGACATAGATTCTACCAGCAATACTACCTGCAACAGATTCGTGTGGGCCTGTAGGTTCCATGTCTCTTAGTTGTCCGTCGATTAATTCGTAGCGTGTATTGTCACCATATTGAGCGATAAATTCCTCGAAGGTAAGTAGTTTGGGCGAAGTGTAGGTCATAGGTCTTGTTTTGACTTGACGTAGGCTTATTGTAGCGACTGCCGTGGCAAAGTACAGAAAAGGTGGGTTAATTTTTGGAAGCAAGCGATCGCATTTAAAAGGCGGCCGCCGCATTCACAATGCAAGCGATCGCATTTAAAAGGCGGCCGCCGCATTCACAATGCAAGCGATCGCATTTAAAAGGCGGCCGCCGCATTCACAATGCAAGCGATCGCAATTAAAAGGCGGCCGTCGCATTCGCAATGCAAGCGATCGCAATTAAAAGGCGGCCGTCGCATTCGCAATGCAAGCGATCGCATTTAGATAGCACGACAATACAAATACTAAAACGCTTGTCCTCAAACATCGCCCGCGGTTTCCAGTTATCATGCCTTAAATTTCACTACAACTGTTTGCCATTCATTTATGAGCCAATATATTCTCAGTAGTCTTACAGATGATGAAGAACTTAATTTTTCTGAAGAAGCAGAGGTTTTCGTTTTTCCCACTTCTTTTGCCCAGCAGCGATTGTGGTTTCTCAACCAGTTAGCACCGGGCAATCCATTTTACAACGTGTCAACAGCACTTCGCCTGACAGGTTGCCTCAACTTCACCGCCTTAAAACAGACATTCAACGAAATTGTACGTCGCCACGAAAGCTTACGCACTAGGTTTATTATGGTAGAACAGCAACCAGTGCAGGCGATTCCTGCGGAAAGCTGCACTAACGCACCTAGCTTAACCATACTTCTTCCTCTAATAGACCTACGCAATTTCGAGAGCCAAGAACGTGAGACACAATTGCAGCAAATCGTAACCCAAGAGGCTCAACGTCCTTTCAATCTCACCACCGGGCCATTGCTGCGAGTGAAGCTGCTACAACTAGATGAAGCAGAATATGTGCTGCTGCTAAATCTACATCACATTGTTGCCGATGGCTGGTCAATTGGAGTGCTAATTAGAGAACTGGGGGTATTATACAAAGCCTTTGCAGAGGATAAGCGAGCGTCCTTGCCAGAACTACCCATTCAGTATGCAGATTTCGCCCAATGGCAACGGGAGTGGCTGCAAGGAGTGGGGGCAAATGGCACCTCGCCCCTACAAACCCAGTTAGCTTATTGGCAAAAGCAGTTAGACGGAATTTCAGTGCTGAATCTCCCCACCGACCGGCTAAGACCAGTAATTCCTACTTACAGGGGTGCAAAACAGTTTCTAGAGCTACCAAACTCCTTAACTCAAAAGCTAGAGGCACTTAGCTACCAAGAAGGCGTTACCTTGTTCATGACAATGCTTGCAGCGTTTCAGACTTTGCTCTATCGCTACACGCAGCAAGAGGATATTGCAGTAGGTTCAGCTATTGCTAATCGCAACCGTAGCGAACTAGAGGGATTAATTGGTTTTTTTGTCAATAGCTTGGTGCTACGTACAGATTTCTCAGGTAACCCGACGTTTCGAGAATTGTTGAATCGAGTGCGAGAGGTAAGTTTAGGAGCATACAGCCATCAGGATTTGCCTTTTGAAAAACTGGTAGAGGAACTTCATCCAGAGCGAGATTTGAGCTATCATCCTTTTTTTCAGGTTGTATTTAGCCTGCAAAACACTCCCATCGCAGCGCTAGAGTTACCTGAGTTAACGCTTTCGCCATTTGAGTTTGATAGCAAAACTGCAAAGCTTGATTTAGAGTTCCATCTGTGGCAAGACTTGGAAAGTTTGAAAGGACAAATGGTGTATAGCACCGATTTATTTGATAATACTACCATTACCCGGATGCTGGGACATTTCCAAACGCTGCTAGAAAGCATTGTTGCCAATCCAGAACAGCGTCTTTCAGATTTGTCTTTACTTACTGTGCGAGAACGACAAGAGTTATTAATCGATTGGAATGACACTAAAAGAGACTACCCAGAGAACAAGTGTTTTCATCAGTTATTTGAAGCGCAGGTAGAAAAAACTCCCGATGCGATCGCACTAGTATTTGGCGATGAACAACTCAGCTACAAAGAGTTAAATATCCGCAGCAACCAACTTGCACATCACTTGCAAAAATTGGGGGTAGTCCCTGAGGTTTTAGTTGGCATTTGCATAGAGCGATCGCTAGAGATGATCGTCACATTATTAGCCATCCTCAAAGCGGGTGGAGCATACCTGCCTTTAGATCCGAGCCTACCTCAAGAACGTCTTAACTTCATCCTAGAAGATGCACAAGTTTCAGTCTTACTAACACAAGAAAAGTTGCTCAAGCATTTTGAAGACTTCTCGAATCCAATTATTTGTATAGATAAAGATTGGGCAACTATTACACAATACAGCCAAGAAAACCCGACCAGTTGCGTAACATCTGACAACCTAGCTTATGTGATCTACACCTCTGGCTCAACAGGAAAACCTAAAGGTGTTTTGCTCCAGCATCGAGGATTATCCAACTTAGCAAAAGCCCAGATTGAGGTTTTCAATTTACAACCGATTAACCGCATTCTGCAATTCGCATCATTAAGTTTTGATGCCTCAATTTTTGAGATTGTCATGGCACTACAAACAGGAGCAACTCTTTATTTAGCAAATAAAGAATCCCTTCTACCCGGACAACCTTTACTCAAATTATTGCGCGAAAAAGCTATTACTTACGTCACCCTTCCGCCAGCAGTATTAGCAGTTCTACCTACAGAATCACTTCCGGCATTACAAACTATTATTTGTGCAGGCGAATCCTGCACCGATGATATTGTAAAACGTTGGTGTAACTCTCAACGTCGGTTTTTTAATGCTTACGGACCTACTGAAGCAACAGTTTGGTCAACCGTTGCAGAGATTAGTAATATCAGTGAAAAACCGTTTATTGGTCGCCCTATTGCTAACACTCAAATTTATATATTAGATAAGCATTTACAACCTTTACCAATTGGAATTACTGGCGAATTATATATATGTAGTGAGGGATTGGCACAAGGCTATCTTAATCGCCCTGAATTAACTATTGAAAAGTTTATTTCAAATCCGTTTAGTGATAAAAAGGGGGCGCGACTTTACAAGACAGGTGATTTAGCGCGATATCAAACAGACGGTAATATTGAATTTTTAGGACGCATCGATAATCAAGTAAAAATTCGTGGATTCCGCATTGAGTTGTCAGAAATCGAAACGGTGCTGACTCAGCATCAAAATGTGCAAAAAGTAGTAGTAATTGCTAAAGAGAACGTATCTGGTGATAAGTATTTGGTGGCTTATATTGTTCCTAATGTAGAGACGCAAAATATCGTATTACTTTTACGTGAATTTTTAAAAGACAAATTACCAGAATACATGATGCCAAAAGCTTTTGTCCTGCTGGATTCCCTACCGCTAACAGCTAGCGGTAAAGTGGATCGTTTGGCGCTAACAAAACTCGACAGTCCGGCTAGCGGCTCAACAGATAAAGCATTTATTGCTCCTCGTACTCCAACCGAGTCAACCTTGGCAAAAATTTGGGCTGAAGTCCTTAATGTTGAGCGTGTGGGTATTTACGATAACTTCTTCGACTTGGGAGGAGATTCGCTGTTAACTGTACACCTGATGAAGCAGATACACAAGCAGTTTGAGCGTGAATTGCCGCTAGCTACTTTATTTTTAAATCCAACAATTGAAAGTTTAGCAACTTCTCTATCCTCAAAAGCAGATTCTCTACCGTGGTCACCCTTAGTTCCGATTCAACCTGCTGGTTCAAGTCCAGCTTTCTTCTGCGTCCATCCAATTTTTGGCGTTGTCTTTCCTTATTACGAATTAGCTCATCATTTGGGAAAAAATCAACCATTTTATGGGCTACAACCCATTGGACTTGACGGGAAAATTCCTCCACTAACTTGTATTGAGGATATGGCTGCTCACTACATTGAAGCATTGCGTAGAGTGCAGCCCAAAGGCCCTTATTTTTTAGGAGGTTGGTCTTTTGGAGGTTGGGTTGCTTTTGAAATGGCTCAACAACTCCAAAAGTCTGGGGAAGAAGTGGCTTTACTTGCTGTGCTTGACACTTTAGCACCAATTCCGGGAAATATACCTTCTTTGGGTAGTGGCTTCAAGTTTATGCTGACGACAGTGGCGCGATATATATGGCCCTTTTTCCTCGATTATTTTTATCTAATTATTGCGATCGCCAGAAATCGAATTAACAGTTTAACTTCTCGGTTGACTAATTTTAATAAAATTGTGCGGCTCCAAACAAATCTCTTCTCTCATCTCACCCGGAATGAGGATGCCACAGTCAACGTTATACCCGAAGAATCCAAGTTAAGACTTTTAAGCGAGTTAGCAATTCGTCCCATGCTTCGTGTTTTTTATGCCAATAGCCAAGCAGTTCTTAACTACGTTCCGCAAGCGTACCCTAAACGAATTAATCTTTTCAGAACAAAGGCTCAGTCAGGCATTGCCAAGGAAGATTCGAGTATGGGTTGGGATCAGCTAACTGTGGGAGGAACGGAAATTCATCATATTCCTGGCAATCACCTAACTATGCTGAGAAAACCCCATATCCAAATTCTCGCTGCACAGCTAAAAGCCTGTATTGAGAAAGCACAAAATTGAAGATAATTAGCGTCATCTTAAATAAACATCTTACCTTCTGCCCTCTGCCCTCTGCCTTTTTATTCAATATGTCTTCTGAAGAAGTCTTTGTTTTTCCAGCATCTTTTGCTCAACAACGGTTATGGTTCCTCGACCAGTTGATCCCCAGCAATGCTATCTACAATGTGCCGACAGTAATTCGGTTGACAGGTTCGCTTAAGTTAGCTGCACTAGAACAGACTTTTAACGAAATCGTGCGTCGCCACGAAACCTTACGCACCACATTTATAGTGTTGGATGGGCAACCTCTACAGGCGATTGCACCCAGCTTAACAATACCTATTTCTGTATTAGACCTCCAGCAATTGCCAGGTGATGAACAGGAGATTGAAGCAAAGTGCATTGTTACCGCAGAGATAGAACACCCCTTCGATTTATCCTTTGGGCCATTGCTGCGAGTAATGCTGCTTGTGCTTTCTGAGACAGAACATATTCTATTACTGAATATGCACCACATTATCTGCGACGATTGGTCTATGGGGGTACTGATTCGGGAACTGGGAACGCTGTACGCAGCTTTTGCACAAAACCAGCCTTCTCCTCTATTAGAACTGCCTCTTCAGTACGCTGATTTTGCTCACTGGCAACGCGAGTGGCTGCAAGGAGAAGTACTGCAAACCCAGTTAGCTTACTGGCGGGAGCAATTAAACAGTATTTCCATACTGCATCTGCCTACTGACAAACCAAGACCAGCTATACAAAGTTATCAAGGAGCAACACAATTTCTAGAGTTACCAAAAAAGCTAGTTGATGCACTAGAAAAGCTGGCACAGCAAGAAGCTGCAACCTTATTTATGACACTGTTGGCAGCATTTCAAACATTACTTTACCGCTACACCCATCAAGAAGATATCGCGGTAGGTTCGCCAATTGCTAATCGTAACCGCAGCGAAATTGAAGGCATAATTGGTTTTTTTGTCAATAGTTTAGTGCTACGTAGCAACTTATCTGGAAACCCGACTTTTCGAGAACTACTAGGCAGAGTACGGGAAGTAACGTTAGGAGCATACAGCCACCAAGATTTACCCTTTGAAAAGTTAGTTGAAGAACTACATCCAGAGCGAAACTTGAGCCATCATCCGCTATTTCAAGTGGTGTTTGGTTTTCAAAATGCGCCAATGTCAGCGTTAGAACTGCCTGGATTAGTACCTAGCTTTCTGAATATTAACTTAAAAAAAACGCGTTTTGATTTGGAACTGCATCTGTGGAAGTGTTCTGAGGACTTTAGGAGCTTATGGGGCGGAAACTGGGAATATTCTGAAGGTCTCCGAGGCGTAATGGTTTACAACACAGATTTATTTGATCGAGCCACTATTAGCCGGATGGTAGAACATTTTAAATCTCTGTTATCAGCTATTGTTGCAAATCCAGAAGAACGAATTGCAAATTTATCGTTATTAAATGAAGCGGAGTTACATCAGGTATTGGTGGAATGGAATAACACCCAAGCCGATTATCCTCAATATAAATGTATCCATCAATTATTTGAAGAAAAAGTACAGCAGTATCCTGATTCTATAGCAGTAAACTTTGCTAATGAGCTACTCACTTATCAAGAGTTGAATACTCGCAGCAATAAACTAGCACACCACTTACAAAAATTGGGGGTCTGTTCAGAAGTTTTAGTCGGCATTTGTATTTCACAGTCTGTAGAAATGATCGTTGGGTTGTTGGGTATTCTTAAAGCAGGGGGAGCGTATGTTCCATTAGACTCAAGTTATCCTCAAGAACGTCTAAATTTTATGCTTGAAGATGCACAAGTTTCAGTATTGCTGACACAAGAAAACTTGCTCAAACATTTTAAAGGTTTCTCAAAACCAATTATTTCTATAGATGAAGACTGGGAAATTATTACCCAAGAAAAGGAAGACAATCCTAAAAGTGATTTAAATAGTGATAATTTAGCCTATGTTATTTACACCTCTGGTTCTACAGGGAAACCTAAGGGAGTTGCTGTACCTCACAAAGCTGTAAATCGGTTAGTATGCAATACGAACTATATAACATTGTCACCATCTGATAAAATCGCCCAAGCCTCAAACGCTTCTTTTGATGCAGCAACGTTCGAGATTTGGGGAGCGCTACTTAACGGCGCTCAACTTGTGGGAATTAGTAAAGATGTAATCATTTCACCTCACGAATTTGCATTACAACTACGAGAAAAAGGTATTGGCGTTCTGTTTTTGACTACCGCCTTATTTCAACAGATTGTTAGAGATGTTCCACAAGCTTTTGCAATGTTGAAATATTTACTGTTTGGTGGCGAAACTGTTGATGCGAGATGGATTAAAAAAATTCTCCAATCTGGTATGCCAAAGCACTTAATTCATGTTTATGGGCCTACAGAAAATACAACATTTTCCTCTTATTACTGCGTAGAAGAGTTCCCATCGTCCATATCTTTACCTATTGGTCGCCCTATTACAAACACGCAAATTTATATACTAGATACCCATTTACAACCTGTGCCTATTGGCGTTATTGGTGAACTATATATTGATGGTGATGGACTGGCACGAGAATATCTCAATCGCCCTGAACTCACTACTAAACACTTTATTCCTCATCCTTTTAGTAAAAACCCAAAAACACGTCTTTATAAAACGGGTGATTTAGCTCGCTATTTACCAGATGGCAATATTGAATTTTTAGGACGCGTTGACAATCAAGTAAAGATTCGTGGCTTCCGCATTGAATTGTCAGAGATTGAAGCAGTGTTAAGTCAACATCTAGCAGTGAGAGAAACTGTTGTCATTGCTCGTGAGGACGTACCTGATGATAAGTACTTGGTGGCTTATATTGTTCCCAACCAGGAACAGATACCGACGCAAGACGTGCAAAGCTTTGCGTCCTTACTTCGTCAATTTCTCAAAGAAAAGTTACCGGAATATATGGTGCCAAGAGCTTATGTGATATTGAAATCTCTACCTTTAACACCTAATGGCAAAGTTGATCGCCGTGCTTTACCCACGCCTGATACAATAACTCTCAATCATCAAGATTATGTGGCACCGCGATCGCAGGTTGAAGAGTTACTTGTCCAAATTTGGGCTAAAGTCTTGGGAAAAGAGCAAGTAGGCGTCCATGACAATTTCTTTGAATTGGGCGGTCATTCTCTCCTGGCGACTCAGCTAACTTCCCGCATCCGCGATACTTTCCAAATAGATTTGCCTGTACGCAATTTGTTTGAAACACCAACTGTTGAACAACTTGCTAAATACATTAACGCAATGTGTTGGGTAGCAAAAGGTGTGGATGAGCCTAAGACTACGGAAACTCAGCGAGAAGAAGTGGAATTTTGAGAAATCCCTAAATTAGCGATCGCCATGCCATTTATGCCATCCGGTATATGTGCATAAGCCGTAGTAGCGATTAACTTAAGCATTAGGATAAATGCGTGCATTGGCTGGGTCTAAGCTAAAGGGAACCAATAAAAACCCTTTAACTTGCTTTTTGATGGCATTTTACTTGCGTTGTGATAACCAAGCATGACATACATCGAAGCAGGCATATTATTGCCAAGCGATCGCCTACGGTGAAAAAATATCCCACTACCCTCAGAAGCTGCATCATAACGAAGCATTTTCACCCGCATCTTACCTGCTGGTGTATCAAATCCTCGAAACGCATCCTTCAATCGAACTTGTAACTGTTCTTTGTCTTGCATTTCACCGGGCGGTAGCAGGATGCTCAAGTAAGCTGCAACATCATTACCCAAATTCAGCTTTTCCTTAGCCAGCCAAAATGCACCACAAATTTTAGGGACTGCTAGTTCGTACTTTAGCTCCTTCAGCTGCGATATACCCCCAAACCGACGACGAGCAAGCTCTCCCAAGGCGCAATACTCATCGCCTATTCCTACCCAAGTACGAGATTCAGGACTACCTTCTTCTTGAACGCTCTCAATCGAAGCTTTAGCAATATCTGCTACTTCTGAGTCTAAAAGTAAAACAATAGGCTTTCCCTCTGGATACTCTTGAGCGATCGCCTTGGTTTTACTTGCACAATATTGAATTAGTATTGGCTGATAGTTTATATTGTGAAAGTAGCCAATTTATTAGAAAGCTAGCTGAATATAACTTAGCTTATGTAGTATCAATTAGAAGTAATCATGGAGTCTGGTTACCAGCAGGGCAAAGTGTTAGGGCAAATAAATGGTGTAAATTTGAGAGAACAT
>NZ_JAVRBN020000027.1:0-95049 GCF_034531305.2 Nostoc sp. ChiQUE02 | reverse complement strand
TTTGGTGCCGTACTCTCGCCGATAACACACCCTACAGATACTTAGATTTTTTCAGAAATCAAATCGGATTCCTATATGCAACTTAAAAGCACATCAGTTTACCATCTGTCGATGGGAGGATGCCAACTAGGGTGTTGACTCTAAAGGTTTTTAGATGGTAACTTCTGATGCAGGAACCAAGTAGCCCTCAGAAAGTTAATGCAAGACTTTAAAAACCGATTCTTTCTTAACAGTCGAGATAGTTAGAAAGAGCCTTGGAAAAACATAACAAACTCAGAGCATTAGAAATAAAAGTTAGAAATTTATCAAACTCACGAGACTATAAAAAATGTGGTAATATTTCCGGCAAAATCAACACCCTAGTCCAGAGAGCAATAGGTGCGATGATACTGTGCAATACTAGTTTTCCTGAACCAGTAAAACCGACTTTACAGGACGCTTGATAGAATTTCCCTCCAAATCAACCTTCCCGTAAAAGGTTTTGCCATTGTAATAAAGCGAAGACGAACTCCCTCCATCCAGATTCATCGCTTTATCGGCACCAAGTGTTTTCATAAAATCAGCTAATGCTGGCAAGGACACCCCAGAATTAGCAGGAGCCGAGGGGTTTTGAGCCACCATAACTAGAACGACGCTGCCATCACGGGTGATACCAACGGCAGTTCTGGCGTTGGGTTGGTTGCTGCCAAGTGCATCTCGTTTATTAGCATTATCCACAAAGCCTTCTTTTGCTAAAGTGAGTTCTGGTAACAGGCTTGGGCCTGCACCTATAGCATCGATTAACTGACAACCTGCTGGTGGTGACTTACTGTGTAAGGCAGTCGAATAGCTGATAGTTTGCCCACATAGGTAGCGGCGGAATTCTGAGCGATTGAGTATTTGACCCAGGTAAGGTTTTAAGTTGGGATTGTTCACCAGCCGTTCGTTTTCCTTGGGGTCGGCTAACAACTTCCCTTGTCGGACAATATATGATGTAGTTTTTTGGTTGGCTGGGTCAAAAAAGCCTGCGTTCATAATGGCTACGGCTCGATGCTTCTGGGCAAATTCCTCTACAGTGGCTACCTTCTCTGATAGTGCAGGAGTTACCAAAAATCTGCTATTAGCTGGAATTAACAGGATATGAGCGATGCTTTGGGGCAAGGTGCGCTCAAAATAGCGGATAGTTTTTGGTGGTGAAGATGCAACTGTTGGTATTGAAGGTATTGAGGAACGCAAATTAAACCACAACGCCATTGCCAAACTAATTAATATCAAAGCCAGTAGTTTGATTTTCCTCACATTTAAACTCACTTGGGGTTAGCTCAAACAAAGTTGATTTAATAGTACTTTGACAACATCTGTAAAATATTAGCAGAAAAATACCTTCACAGTTTTGCACGTTGGTTACTACCTAATGAACCGCAAAAAATCGAAGTTTGAAAAACTGAATTAAGCATATAACTAATTCGCGCTGACTCTGTGAAATTTCTGTTACTGGGCGAGCGCTAATTTTTGGCTGATGCTAAAAATGCTCTCAAACGCCCTACTCAATGGAATCCACTTGTTACAATTAAGAGGCAAGCGTTGCAAAACACCTTGTCCTTCATAAAGATTGAAACGCTTGAAAATTATTACTAAATCCCTATTGGGGATTGAAATTAAGACCATGTTAGAAACTACAAACCTAAAAAATATCTCCAAAAAATTCGCTATAGCCAGAAATTCTGCTTCTTTGAAAGAAAATGAGGCAATGAGAGCTATTGCATATAGCATGGATTTACTGTTACCTGGTTTGTATATATGGCTACTTGGTTTTAGTATTCGCTTTGGTGGAAGCGTACCAGATGATATTCCCTATAAATATCCCGGTAAAATTCACAGTAATGCTGGAATTGCTTTAGTATTACCAGGATATAGAATTTTTACGACTTACCAGGGTAGCTATGACCCTAAACAGACATCAAATACAGGGACTAACAACTTTTAATTGTACGGTTCTCGACTCAAATACTTTTGAAACCTTAATGACCCAGGCAGGGTATTCAATCTCAGGTAGCGCACCTGCACAGTCTAATAGAATAAAAGTATGGTGGATTCATAACGAATACCCAAGAGTCGAGTCTGTATATAGTCCAGACAAGAGAATAGTGATAACGGCATATCATATTAACTGATATTTTTTATTTCTATGAACCTATAAAAACTGTCAATTCACGAGAGGTTGGCAGGTTTTTAATATTCAAAATGACTAAGTTAGACTGTTCTCATTTCCAACGTGGGCAGAAAGTTTTGGTTGATAGGATTTTTTTGTCTGTGATAGTTTCATCAACAAAATCAATTAGCCATCTCCTATAACTAATTCCAGTTCTGGAGGCAGCGAATGTGTGTCTTTAGATGTTGAGGCAGGCAAGTACACTGTAAATTGAGTACCTCTGCCTGCCTGACTATAAACATTGACAAAACCACCGTGATTCTTAATAATACCCAGTGTTGTGGAAAGTCCTAAACCTGTACCTTTGCCTACCTCTTTGGTGGTAAAAAATGGTTCAAAAATCCGTTGCTGGACTTCTGACGACATCCCCATACCAGTATCCGTTACTACGATCGCAATATAAGAACCAACTTTCGCATCAATATTTATCTGGGCAGAATGTTCACCAATCACCACATTTTCCGCCGCAATCCTCAAGATACCGCCATTGGGCATGGCATCGCGGGCGTTAATTACTAAATTTATCAGCACCTGATGTAGTTGAGTTGTGTCTCCACGGACATACCACAAATTTTTGGGGATATCTATCTGGCAAATAATGGAATTAGGGAATGTTTGATGGATAATTTGCTCAATTTCTGCCATCAAAGGTTGAATTTGGACAATTGTCTGTTTGTCTTCAATACCCCGTGCAAAGGACAAAACTTGCTTGAGCAAATTAGCGCCGCGTTTAACATTATTTTCTAAAGTTTGCAGTATTTGCTGACTCTGCGAATCGGGCAATTTCTTCTGCAACAGTTGAACTGACATTAAAATTGGGGATAGTATATTGTTGAGGTCATGGGCGATACCGCCAGCTAGAGTACCGATACTCTCCAAACGTTGCGATCGCAGAAGTTGAGCTTCTAGTTGTTTCTGCTGTGTGATTTCGGTGTTCACACTCAAAATAGATTTGGCTTGTCCATTATCATGTCGGATCAGTGTCCACCGACTTTCAACAATAATTACTTTGCCTTCCCTTGTCAGTTGATGCAACTCACCCCGCCACTCACCCGTATTTATCACCTTCAAGTAAGCATCTTCTAGCTGTGGTGAAATCTCTTTATACAAAAGTTGCAAAACATTCTTACCCACAACTTCCTCAGCCTTCCAGCCGTAAAGACGTTCAGCACCTTGATTCCAAAATAAGATTTGGTTGTGGATATTTCGCACCAGAATCGCGTCAGTTGATACATCCAGGAGCGCCGCTTGTTCGCGGATTTTCTGTTCTGCCTGTTTTTGCTGGGTTATATCTCGCATCAGTGCCAAATGAATGAACGTACCATCAGATTCGTTACGTAGTGGTACAGCATGAGTTTCTATGTAGCGGCGAGTGCCTTTAAATCCCACGATTTCAAACTCCAAAGTCCCTTTATTACCTTGGCAAATACTTTTATGCAAGTCGGCAAAGGCTGCTCTATACTCTGGCACAATTACGGCATCAGCTGGTTTACCAATCAAGACATCAGCACTTTCCACTTCCATCATTGCCAGCCCTTCTGCATTAATTTCTAAAAGGGTGCCATCCCTGGCAATTAACTTGATGCATTCTGGTTCTGCATCTATCATCGCTCGTAAACGATTTTCGCTTTGGCGTAAGGCCAGTTCTGTCTGCTGGAGTTGTCTAATATAACGCCATAACAAGTCATACAGCAACGCCACCAACACCAAATCCACAATAGCAGCAATAAAAAATGTAACTATCGCCTTTTGGGAACTTGCCTGCGACTGCTGCATTCCCTGCTGTAATAAATTGTGCTCTAGCTCTAAAGAGTCGTGAATAAGCTGTTGGATTTCTTTGCCGATTTGCTTGTCTTTATCAGATAAGATTCGCTGCTGAACTGCTTCAAATCCTTGGTTTTGTCTGAGGTAAATTTCTTGTTGCAAGATGTTGAGCCTGTTGGTAATTTTCGGCTCCAGGAAAGAAATCCACTGCTGCTTTTGATAGTTATCAGCAGTTAACTTGCTGAGAATCTGAATATTGCTATTAGTTTTTTGATAGGCTGCAAGATAGGTTTGTAAATCATCTACATCTGCTGTAATTAAGTAATTACGTTGTGCAGTTTCAGTATCTTTGAGTGCAAATTGGATACTTTCTAGTTGAGTAATAACTTTATATGAGTCTGTCACCCATTGCTGGTTGTGAATCAGCTTTACAGTGTTGCTATATGAAACTACAGCATTAGTAAACACAACTGCCAATGCTAGGATGAATATTGCTTTCAGCTTTTGGACTCGATACCATCTTTTGATCATGCGATCGCCCTTTCTGCCGCAGATGCCCTCCATCTGTTAAGATTAGAGATTAAAAACAAATACTGAGAATATTTTAATGATTGTGGCAGCACGGGTAACAAAATACAATCTCTTCAAGTTTTAAATATCTGGATTTTTTGGGATGATGATTTATACATAATAGTCACAAATAAATCCGCTAATTTTTAATATAAATTCATTTTGAGCAGTAGTATAGCCAATGCAGTTTGGATAAGATTAAGTTGCCTATCCATAATGTTTGTATAAACCTTGCAATGCAAGGTCTCTATGTTTGGAATTGTAATTAACCCCGGACTATCCATAAATCCAAAACAAAATCAGGGCATTGATGTCAACTTAATGTTACATCGGCGGTTAGAAACCGCCTGTATTGAAAACTAAAGTTATTCTGCAATCAGCTTGACATGATTAAAGCAATATGTTAATAATTATAGTTTGTGGAAACTTTACTTCTTAATATAAGCTCTTGGCTAACGTCATTGTCATAGGTGCCCAATGGGGCGATGAAGGAAAAGGTAAAATAACTGACTTACTCAGCCGTTCCGCAGATGTTGTGGTTCGTTACCAAGGGGGTGTCAATGCTGGACACACGATTGTAGTTAAAGGTCAGACCTTTAAGCTGCACTTGATTCCCTCTGGTATTTTGTATCCAAATACCGATTGCATTATCGGCTGTGGAACAGTCATCGATCCACAGATTTTGATCGCAGAACTCGACCAACTAAAAGAGTTAAATATTTCCACTGACCACCTGCTGATATCTGAGACAGCCCACGTAACAATGCCTTATCATCGGTTGATTGACCAGGCATCAGAAGAACGACGGGGAAGCCATAAGATCGGCACAACAGGTCGGGGCATTGGGCCGACTTATGCTGATAAATCTGAACGTACAGGCATTCGGGTTTTAGACTTAATGGACCCCGATGGGCTACGTGAGCAGTTAGAGTGGACGATTAATTATAAAAACGTCATTTTAGAAAAGCTTTACAACTTGCCACCTCTAGATCCACAAGAGGTAATTGAACAGTATTTGGGTTATGCAGAACGGTTGCGCCCTTACGTTATTGATACATCGTTGAAAATATCCGATGCCATTCAGCGACGGCGCAATATTTTGTTTGAAGGCGCACAAGGTACGCTCCTTGACCTAGATCACGGAACTTATCCCTATGTCACATCCTCTAACCCTGTGGCGGGAGGAGCTTGCGTTGGTACAGGGGTAGGGCCGACAATGATTGACCGGGTAATTGGAGTGTCGAAAGCCTATACAACGCGGGTGGGAGAGGGGCCATTTCCCACCGAATTGGATGGAGAGTTGGGAGAATTGTTGTGCGATCGCGGTGCCGAATTTGGCACAACCACCGGACGCAAACGGCGTTGTGGCTGGTTTGATGCTGTCATCGGGCGCTATGCCGTGCGGATTAACGGCATGGATTGTATGGCGCTCACTAAACTGGATGTCCTCGATGAATTAGAGGAAATCCAAGTTTGTGTCGCCTATGACATAGATGGCCAACGCAGCGAACACTTCCCCACAAGTTCTCGTCAATTTGCTAGATGTCGCCCCATCTACAAAACCTTACCAGGATGGAAAGTGTCAACAACTGACTGCCGTACCCTGGAAGACTTGCCACAGCAAGCACTGGACTATCTAAAATTCCTCGCTGAATTAATGGAAGTCCCGATCGCGATCGTCTCACTCGGAGCAAGCCGCGATCAAACCATAATCGTAGAAGACCCCATCCACGGGCCTAAACGTGCTTTATTGCAAGCCGACGGCACACCTGCTACCCTACTCAGTGCGTAAATTGACCATTAGTCCTTTGCTAATGACTAATGACTAATGACCAATGACCAATGACTAATGACTAAGGACAACTTCTATGGCTATTACAGTCGAATCTCAAAAACGTCCAGAAGGCAGCAAGCCAAGAGCTTTGCGCCGTGCTGGACTGATACCTGCCAATTTGTATGGTCATAAGGGTACAGAATCTATTTCTTTGACCATTGAGGCGAAAACTGTTGAGCGTTTGCTCAAAAGAGCTTCCGTCAACAACACTTTGATTGAGTTGAATATTGCTGATGCACCTTGGCGTGGTAAAACCTTGCTGCGGGAACTTCAGATCCATCCAGCCAAAGGTACACCTTATCACCTCAGCTTTTTCGCGGTTGCTGGCCACGGCGACACCACTGTAGAAGTACGCCTACGTTTTGTGGGAAATGCTGTTGGTGTTAAACAAGAAGGTGGTGTGTTAGACACCGTAATCACCGAATTGCAGGTGACTTGTGCGCCAGAAAACATCCCAGATGTAATTGAAATCGATGTCTCTAACCTGCAAATAGGAGACAGCTTGAGTATTAGTGATATACCCTTTCCTGAAGGTGTAACACCTCTAGCTGAATCGGAGCGACTTGTTGTGAGCGTTTTGCCACCACAAATTAGCGCTGAAGATGCTGGGACTGAAACTGAAACTGAAGCAGCTTCTTAAGCTAGGTAAACTGTGTAATAATTTTTGATGATGCCAGGGGGGAACTCCTGGTTTTTTTGTATTTGAACCGCAGAGGCGCAGAGAGCGCAGAGGACAGAGATGACAGAAGCGACTCTTCCAGCTTTAATTCAGCAAATGTTGCAGCCTGGATTTTATCCCCATACCGTAACAGAACCCATTCAACTAATTCAAACCCACGTTTCTTATGTGCTGTTAACTGGGGATTACGCTTATAAGCTGAAAAAACCTGTGAATTTTGGCTTTTTGGATTTTTCCACCTTAGAGAAGCGGCAGCATTTTTGTCAGGAAGAGTTGCGGTTAAATCAGCGGGGTGCTGGTGAACTGTATTTAGAAGTTTTGCCCATAACTTTGGTACGGGAACAATACCATTTAGGAGGAACTGACGAGCCTGTAGAATACGTGCTGAAGATGCGCCAGTTTCCTCAAGAGTCTCTATTAAGTACACTTTTTGAAGAGGGTAAGTTAAATGAGACACGCCTAGATGAGTTGGGACGGGTGGTGGCTCAATACCATGCCCAAGCACAAACGAATGATTACATTCGCACTTTTGGTGAAGTGCCAAATGTTCGGGCTGCCTTTGACGAGAATTATCAGCAAACTGAGAAGTATATTGGTGGCCCCCAGACTCAGGCGCAATTTACAGAAACAAAGCAATATACAGATAACTTTTTTGCCGAACATCCAGAATTATTTGCTAGCAGAATTCACAACGACTATATTCGTGAATGTCACGGGGATTTACACCTGAGAAATATTGCTCTGTGGCACGATAAAATCTTGCTGTTCGATTGCATTGAGTTTAATGAGCCGTTTCGCTTTGTCGATGTGATGTACGATGTAGCCTTCACGGTGATGGATTTGGAAGCTCGCCAGCGCAAAGACTTGGGTAATGCGTTTTTGAATGCCTATATAGAACAAACTGGGGACTGGGAAGGCTTACAAGTGTTGCCCTTGTATTTAAGTCGTCAGGCTTATGTCCGGGCAAAGGTAACTTCATTTTTGCTAGATGACCCAAGTGTACCCGCGACGGTAAAGGAAGAAGCAACAAAAACTGCCGCTGACTATTACAAACAGGCTTGGGAGTACACTAAACCAAAGCTGGGACAACTAATTTTGATGTCGGGGTTGTCGGGTTCTGGTAAAAGTACCACAGCAAGGTCTTTAGCTCGTCAACAGGGAGCGATTCACCTGCGTTCTGATGCGGTGCGGAAGCATTTAGGAGGAATTCCCCTGTGGGAAAAGGGTGGCGATGATTTGTATACACCTGAGATGACCGAGAAAACTTACACACGGGTATTAGAATTGGGAATTATCCTGGCTAAACAAGGTTTTTCGGTGATTTTGGATGCCAAGTATGATAAACAGCAGTTACGGCAAGAAGCGATCGCTCAAGCTACAAAGCACCAACTTCCTATTCAGATTATCCAATGCACAGCACCGCTAGAAGTCATAAAAGAGCGTTTGAACAATCGCACTGGTGATATCGCTGATGCCACCGCCGATTTATTAGCCTCACAAATCAAACAAGCTGAACCTTTTACTGAAGAGGAACAACCTTATGTAAAGATTTGGGATACAACTCAACTACAACAGGCACAATTAAAATAATTCGTAATTTGTAATTCGTAATTGAATCGAAAATTACGAATTACGAATTAGTAATTAGTTAATAAGTTTTTATTTTATGGCAGACAAAAAGAACGACTTTTTCAGTATTTCTCCCAGCTTCTTTTCTCAACTATTATTTGGAGCATTTTTAACATTTATATTAATAATGACCGGCTCCGCACCAGCCCTGAGCATCTTCTTAGGAATCATGGGCGGTTTCATCTTAAGCTGGATCACAAATGTAACCGATAATAGCGCCCAGGCTCCAACTGTTGCCTCCTCTGATGGCGTCGATACAGGATTGAAATACTGGTTATTTTTCATGCTGGGCTTTGTATATTTAGGGTATCCAGCACCCATGAGTATCTTGCTAGGTGGAATAGGCGCTTTAGCTGGAGGCTGGATTACTGCTTGGTGGGGAAGTAAGGAAGAAACTAGAACTCAGTTGCAAGTTGAAGACTCAGAAGAGATCGAAGTTGAACCAACGAACGAGAGGATCAACAAACGGCAAACAAGAAGAACCGCCCGCCGCTACCGTCGCCCTGCTGGAAGTAGTTTCAATTTCAGGTTTTGGGAAAGGTAGTAATTTGGGAATTGGGCATTGGGAATTAAAAATTAGGTATTGGGCACTTGTAATGAGCAAAGCCGTAAAGCCTGCGGCATAGCTACGCTTAGGGCGCAGCCTCTCCAAGAGTTGTATTGGGCATTGGTTATTAATTCTTCTCCCTCTGCTTCCCCTGCTTCCCCTGCTTCTTTCATAATGTCCCAGTTCTCAGTTCAATCCCCATACCCTATTCCCCGTGCCCTATGCCCCATTCCCAATATGTTTTTATATCTATCCAAATTACTGCCACTATTTTTTTATCCACTAGGACTAGCCTGTGTGAGCTTAGTAGTAGCATTAGTGACGTTGTGGAAACGACCGCGCACTGCGGCGATCGCAATTGCTTTTGCCCTAACTTTATTGTTATTTTCTAGTAATGCTTGGATCGCTAAATCATTAGTGCGATCGCTAGAATGGCAAAATCTTCCACCCGCCCAAATACCGGTTGCAGAAGCAATTGTGGTTTTGGGTGGCGCAACTAAATCAGCTTTTCCCCC
Organism: Nostoc sp. ChiQUE02; assembly: GCF_034531305.2. NCBI lineage: Bacteria > Bacillati > Cyanobacteriota > Cyanophyceae > Nostocales > Nostocaceae > Nostoc > Nostoc sp. ChiQUE02. The sequence continues at coordinate 85,320 of NZ_JAVRBN020000027.1, read as the reverse complement.
AAGACCTACCGTCGATTTGAGTGAATCAGGCGATCGCGTAATTTATGCCGCACAACTGTATCGCCAGAAAAGAGCGCCTATAATCATTCTTAGTGGGGGTCGCATTGATTGGCGTGGAAGTGGTTCACCAGAGTCGGCAGATATGGCTACAATACTCACATCTATTGGTATTCCATCTGAGGCGATTGTTCAGGAACCTGAATCTCTCAATACTTATCAAAATGCTGTAAATGTCCGAAAAATTTTGTCATCTCGTGGCATCAATCAGGTATTATTAGTTACCTCGGCAATGCACATGCCGCGATCGCTTCAGATTTTCCAGCGTCAAGGAATCAATGCCATTCCTGCACCCACTGACTTTCTTGTTAGTGAGGGTGAGTTGCAAGAAATCGGCAGCACTCCCAAAGCCGCTATACTAAATTTATTACCTGATACCGACAATTTACACCAATTTACCACTGCTTTAAAAGAATATATTGGTTCTTTAGTTTATCGCTTACGCGGTTGGCTTTAATGAAGTTATGAATTATGAATTATCAATTATAAATTATCAATTTTCAACTCCTAACTCTTCACTCAGTTAATATTATGTCTAAAAACTTACCCTATATTATTCCATCCCCTCAACCCCAAGTAGAGGAAGCTTTTGCCGCTTACCAAACAACCCATCAGTTCTACCACGAAGTCCGGTCACGGTCAGAGTTTCAGCGTTATTGTGAATGGTATTATACAACAGCAGAACAGAATCGCCAAGAGCTTAAAAGAATGCGCGGCGAACTGAATCTTTTTCAGTGGTTTCGCCGCCGATGAGTCATTTAAATGACTTCTAACTCATTTTCACGTAAATGGGCTTTAAACTTTTTACTAAACTGGACTACAATCGGCAGATTAGCGCTTACGGGTCTGTCTTGCCATTGGGTGGCAATACCTACTACATCGCCCTCTGTGCCTTTGATGTCAAAAGGCTTATTCCGATGTTCAGGATGATGATACACTACTACCGAATCTTTAACGCGGACGCGATCGCCAACTTTCATAACAACATTTACACCTAGCATTTGCTTTTCCACAAGTATCTGCTACAGAATATATGATTAAATCGCTTAAGATTTGATTTAATCAGTTATTTTTTGACGCTTCATAGGGGTGCGACGGCGCATTTAACCCTCTGCGTCCAGGCAAGGCAGCGCGTTGCGGTAATTCCAGCCCTGTAGGCGACTGGCGTTAGCGACGTTCGCAAAGCGTCTCAGTCAGGAGAAAGAGCGTTACCCGGAGCGGGGTTTCTCCCGTTGTAGCGACTGCCGCACGTCTTAGCAATCCGTGCATACTTTATTTAGTTTTTTGCCGCGTTAATAAGTATCGCCCCTACCCCCCGCCTTTACCCCGAAAACGGGGAAATGAAAGGAAATCAGGCGACATTAAATGTGTTTAGTACTTTGACAAGATATCTAACCCTTTTATCTTCACTCTAGGATGTTCCCCAGGTCAACTCTCTCACCAATTTTCGTGCCTAGCAGACGCGCTGTTATTATCGAATGCACTCTTGCTTAGAGCGCGATCGTCCTTAGAGGATGTTTTAAAAGTGGTTGGCTGTGATTTTAGGCACTGTCCCCCAATTTATCGGGGGATTTAGGAGGATCTACAACGATTTTGGTTTTGCACACAGATGTGTGTACACCGTAGTTCTCCCTTTGGGAGAGGCTAGCTCTAAAAAGAAGACTCGCATAGGCATCGCAGTTGATCAAAAGCGGGTTTTCCAAGCGAGTACAAGTTGGCGGTTTATATTTGTTGCCTGACTTTGCCTTTCGTATTAAAATTTTGGAGTAATGCTTCATGGTTAATGCAGTCAAACGTTCAATTCGGATATTAAAGATGCGCCCCTGCATGTCTGGTTTCCCATATCACCCTACAGAATTTATCTTCTTCCATTTCCAACCCTTTTTTGCGGTGGGCTGTACTTAGGGTACGTGGGGGCGGGCGATCGCACCTAGGCGATCGCATCACTGGTTAACTATCTGTTAACTATCTACTGGATGCAAAGAATTGACTCCTATGTCATCCTATGATTAGGAGAGTTAATTCAGTGATGTCTTTGGTTTTAGTATTGAAAGGCTTTTTCCTTTTAGTATTTACAGACTTCTCAGAGAAATTAAAATCTCTACACAGTGATGATTTTGGAGAGAATCGATGTCAATTTATGTAGGTAACCTCTCTTATGACGTTACACAAGAGGATTTAAGTGGTATTTTTGCAGAATATGGTACTGTAAAGCGAGTTCAAGTACCTACTGACCGTGAAACAGGTCGTCCGCGAGGCTTTGCTTTTGTGGAAATGGGAACTGAAGCTGAAGAAGCAGCTGCTATTGAAGCTCTCGACGGTGCTGAGTGGATGGGTCGTGACCTGAAAGTAAATAAAGCTAAACCCAAGGAAGATAGAGGTTCCTTTGGTGGTGGTAACCGAGGAGGATACGGCGGTGGCGGCGGTGGACGCAACCGCTACTAACCTTGGAAACAAAAAAATTTACCTAGAGTCTTAAGGTCAGACAAGGAGTCTGTCTTTTTTTTGTAATGTTACTGAAACAGTGCTGTTAGCGGTAACGGGGTGTTTAACCCGTGCCCAGGAAGGAGCGCTCGTCCTTAGTTCAATCCCCTAGATTTATCTATGGGGTTACTCAGCACTCAGCGAGAAGTCAGAGCGGCGGCTTAAGCCGTTGGCGCAGTCCGCCGCAAGCATCTGAACCTCGGTAACTTAGCACTCCTGAAAGCCTGCATAGCCATTGATGAAGTCAACTTAGTAGGAGAAATAATGACCCAAGTAATTGTAGGTGACAATGAACACATTGAGTCAGCCTTACGACGATTTAAGCGAGAAGTTTCCAAGGCTGGAATTTTTCCAGACATGAGAAAGCATCGTCATTTTGAAACGCCTCTAGAAAAACGCAAGCGCAAAGAAGTTGCCAAGCACAGGCAGAGTAAGAGAAGTTTTCGTAATTAAGAACTGACATAGATATAAACGAATGCCCTCATAAAATCTATGAGGGTTTTCCTTTTGCCTATTTTAAAATCATGAAACCTAAAGAAACGCTAAAATCAAGTCAGCCTTTGTATTGTAGCGGTTGTGTCCCACATCACTCAGAGTGCGGTTCACTGCATAAATCCTGATTGTCAACGTCCTTATCCCCAGCCTTGGGGAAACAAATTTTGCAACAGCTGTGGCGCACCGCTAGAGTTGCTAGACCGCTATGTTCCACTTCAGCCGTTGGGGTCGGGAGGATTTGCTCAAATCTACACGGTTTGGGATGAAAAAACTCAAACCGAGAAAGTACTGAAAGTGTTGGTAGAAGATTCACCAAAGGCACTGGAATTATTTACCCAAGAGGCGGCGGTTTTATCTAGTTTGGAGCATCCAGGTGTCCCTACAGTCGATGCTGATGGATATTTTCACGTAAAACTGTTTAATCCCAAACCGCACCAACTGCCTTGTCTGGTAATGGAAAAAATCAATGGGCGGACTTTAGAGGAGATATTAAAAAAGTTTCCCCAAGGCTGTCCAGAGGATTTGGTTTTAAACTGGTTTGCCCAAGCTGTAGAGATTTTACAAGAATTACACAAACGTCAGATTATTCACCGGGATATTAAACCTTCTAATTTAATGCTGGGAACCTCTTCGCCATCTTTAACCCCGCCTCAAGGGCAAACAGAAGGCGATCGCTTGGTACTAATTGATTTTGGCGGAGCAAAACAATTTAGCCCCTCTAAACTGCGTTCTCAGTCTAGTTCCACGCGATTATTTTCTTCTGGCTACAGTCCACCAGAACAAGTGACTGGAGGTGTTGTCGGGCCAGGTGCCGATTTTTATGCTCTTGGTCGAACGGTGATTGAACTACTAACAGGCAAATACCCGCTAGAGTTGGAAGATCAGCAAACTGGGAAATTGCGCTGGCGAACTGCGGTGAATGTCAACCCACAACTAGCAGATTTGCTGGATGAGATGGTGCACGAGGATGTGCGATCGCGTCCGGCAAATGCAGCTATGATTCAAAAACGTTTAGCGAAGATTTCTCAACCATTACCGCCGCCAGGGTTGTTTTCCAAACTGCGAGACAACGTTAAGCAAGCCTCAACGCAAGCGTCCCAGAGATTTACACTGTTAACACAAGCTATTGAACAAGCTTTAGCTAATTTTAGCCAAGCTGTAACCAAAACTTTTGTTTTTATCGTTCAGGCAATCATCAAAATTTTCCAAGGTTGTTTGGCGACGATTTGGGCGATGATCCTGAGTAGTATCGGTGCTTGTTTTGGTGCGATCGCAGGTTTTATTTTGGCCTATCGCACCAGTTTGGGGCGTCTGGTTGTGGAATTTATTGGGAATCAGCTAAACCAATTAGTGCCAAATACTCAACCCGTCTTTGGGGCAGATATTTTGGTATTCGTCGCAGCAGGCTGGGGAACCGCTTGGGGACTGACAGTATCCGGGTGTTTTGGTCAACGGCGGCGGTTTTTAGTGGCGTCCCTGATGGGCATGATTAGCTATGGCTTCGGCTGGTTAATTTTGCAATTAATCACCCCAAAAGACAGCGGCGAGGGCTTAGTGGCAGTGATTTTAGTGGCAGTTTGCCTACTCACCTTGAGTTTAGGACTTCGCAGCCATCACATAGTTTACGGTGTGTTCGCGGCCTTTGGTAGTGCGATCGCCTATGCCGTTTTGATTCTTTTGAGGTTAGCACCTCCGATCTTCCAATTTACCAGTCAACCAGCCTGGTCAGAGTTACAGTTACCTCTGATTTTTTTTGGTTCTGTAGGCTTCTTTATAAGTTTCTGGTTAGGAATGAGTTACTACCTAATTGTCCCTGGATTACGCCTTTTGGGATGGCGGTGAAGAAGGAGGGGGGCAGGGGGCAGGGGGAAAATTTCTCTCATCTGCACCCCGCACTCCGCCCCTCTGCCTCTTGCCCAGTCCTCAGTACCTAAAAACAAGATCCCCCTAGTCGTCTTTTTCATCGAGCTAGGGGGATCACATATGTGGTAGTCTATAATTGGTTCGGTATAGTTCCTTACGACTCGATTCTATAGCCTATATTTCAGTTTGAGTAGTCTTATCACTAGAATTTATAGTATTTTTACAGGTTCTTAATCAATGCTTCATCCCTGTTCTTCCTTAGAGAAGCGGTATATGTAAGTATGACAATACGCACATTGCGTAACTTGTCATTTTTGTGAATATCTGTAAAAAATATGAAACTTAAGATTGCCGCTACCGCCGTCCTGCTAGCTTGTTTTGGGTTTGCAGAGCAGAGCCTTGCGTTAAATCAGCTAGATTTGGATCAATTGAAGGCGACAAGTGCCTGTCCCCGGTGTAATTTGAGTGGTGCTGACCTAACTAAACTCAATCTAACTGGAGCAAATTTACGAGGGGCTGACTTGAGCGGCGCTACATTATCTCAAGCTAATCTCACGAATGCCGATCTTACCGGTGCAAATTTAGAAGGTGCGATTCTGAATTCGGCGAATCTTAGTGGTACTTCCTTAACAGGAGCAAATCTAAAATCAGCATCTCTGGAAAATGCCGATCTATCTTATGCCGGTTTCATTAGCGCCAATTTGGAAGCAGCAAACTTAAAAGATGCCAAATTACAGTTTACTAATTTTCGGGGGGCTAACTACCGACTAACAACTTTAGATAATGGTGTCGTTACCTCTGACAAACCCTATGGCTGGTCGTCAGAGCGTCAAAATACCAGAGAATGTAACGAGTTCAAACCCGAAAATACTCGAGGCACAACCTGCTACTCAAAATAAACTGGGAATTGGCGGCTGGGGACTGGGGAAGAGGCAGCGGGGCGGGGTGCGGGGTGCAGAGGGGCGGGATTTTCCCCCTGCCCCCTGCCCCCCTGCTTCCCCTGCTCCCCCTGCTTGTTATCAACTATCCTTGTATAGCAAAAGCATTTTGTTTATTAACAGTTCTTTATCATGGGAAAAAAGCCTGTAGATTAATTGAATCGATGCTTACCCGTATTAAAGACTTAGCAGCAAAATTAGCGCCCCGCTTAATTGAAATTCGCCGCCATATCCACTCTCACCCAGAACTCAGCGGTCACGAGTACCAAACAGCAGCCTTCGTCGCTGGTGTTTTGTCTTCCAGTGGTCTGCACGTGCAAGAGGGAGTTGGTAAAACAGGCGTCATTGGAGAACTGCAAGGTACTAGCCAAAATGACCGTCTATTGGCAATTCGCACCGATATGGATGCCTTGCCAATTCAAGAGGGTACTAATTTGGAATATGCCTCTCGTGCAGATGGGGTTATGCACGCCTGCGGTCACGATGTCCATACCACAGTGGGATTAGGAACGGCAATGGTGCTGTCCCAAGTGGCAGAGGAGTTGGGTGGGAAAGTGCGGTTTTTATTTCAGCCAGCCGAGGAAATTGCCCAAGGGGCAAGTTGGATGGTGAAAGATGGGGCGATGGAAAACGTTACAGCTTTATTAGGGGTTCATGTTTTCCCTTCTATACCCGCAGGATCTATTGGCGTGCGTTACGGGGCATTGACAGCCGCCGCTGATGATTTAGAGATTCTGATTATGGGAGAATCTGGGCACGGGGCGCGTCCCCATGAGGCGATTGATGCCATTTGGATTGCTTGCCAAGTCATAACTGCACTGCAACAAGCCATCAGCCGGACGCAAAATCCCTTGCGTCCTGTAGTATTGAGCATAGGGAAGATTAATGGTGGCAGAGCGCCGAATGTAATTGCGGATAAAGTGCAGTTATTGGGAACCGTGCGATCGCTCCATCCCGAAACGCGTGCCCATCTCCCAAACTGGATTGAAAATATTGTATCTAATGTTTGCCATACCTACGGGGCAAACTATCAAGTCAATTATCGCCAAGGTGTACCCAGCGTCCAAAATGATTATGCCCTGACGCAATTGTTACAATCAGCCGCAGAAGAAGCTTGGAGTAGCGATCGCGTTCAAGTCTTACCCGAACCCTCCCTTGGTGCTGAAGATTTTTCTATTTATTTGGAACACATCCCCGGTTCTATGTTTCGCTTGGGTGTAGGCTACAAAGAAAGAATTATTAACTACCCATTACACCATCCCCAATTTGAAGTCGATGAATCTGCCATTATCACTGGCGTTGTAACTATGGCTTATGCGGCTTATAAATACTGTCAGCAGAATTGTCAGCAAAATTTTTAAACAAAAACTCCCAGCGCTGATGTGCTGGGAGTTTTTGTTTAACTAACTTTTTTTAGCGGATATAGAAAAGCTGTAAGCATTCTACACATTCGATTCGCTAACAACACCTAGTTTTTGTTGAATTCGGGTCTTAGCGGCTTTGAATTCAGTAGCCAGTTGTTCACTTTGTTCAGTGCTCAAGTTGTTGCGAATGGCAGCAAACATTGTGCTTTCTTCTTGACGAATGTGGTCGCCAACAGCTTCCATAAGCTGTCTAACTCGATCTTTGAATTCAGACGAAGAAGGACTGATAGCCTTAATTTGCTCTAACACCCGCTTCATCTCAGCTTGCTCGTCAAACAATTCTTGGGTGTTATCTTGACCGTAGAAAGGACGTACTCTTGGATAGACTACTTCCTCTTCAGCTTCAGCATGAGCAGTTAGATCCTTGTAAATTTGACCAAAGTACTCTTGGATCTTCTGTGGATTGTCGCTTTGCAGGAGTTCGGTAAATAGGGTATTTACCTTGTTGTGATCGAGGCGGATGACATCTTGGATATTCAGATCCTTTTTGTCACTGGTTTGGGTAACAGCGCTACCTACTACACCACTGACTGCGGCCAAAGCGTCTTGAACACGTGCCCAAATTCCTTGATCTGCGTCTTGTCCAGTGAGTTCACGGACACCCAGAATTTCCAGAATACCTTTGAGTTGTTCTTGGTGAGCGCGGTTCTCAAAGTTAATGGTATTCAAAGGCCCGATTGCTAGTAAAACGTCAGCACCAACTTTTTGAGCAGCCTTATGAACTATCAAGCCACTCATTACTATTTGATGTTTTAGCAATTCATGCTGAGATACTTTTTCATACAGGCTTAACTCAGAACCTTTAAACAATTCACGAGCTTTTTCAATGAATTCTCTAACAGTCTTTTTGGGTTCAGCCTGAATACCATATTGACCAATTACAGTTTCCAGAACGCCAAGATTTTTTTCATCATCATTGATGAAATTTCGGATGCGATCGGCAATTTCGGTATCAAGCCCTTGCGTCAAAAGCAATTGCTCATTTTCGATGGCCAACTGTTGGAGGGCTTTAAGACTTGCCAATTGTATAGCAATAGCATTGCGTTTCGTATCATCTAAAGTAGCTACCATCTGTAGTTCTCCTCGGCAAAGTGTTCATAATTATTACTGATATAACCTTGACATAGAGGTTAGGGATATTTCATCTTTCTTTTGAGTGATCGCGTTCACAACTCTGGGTAGAAAAACAAAAGTTCGCGTTACAGAATAGAAATATCAATTGAAGCGATCGCTGCAATTCATGGTTGCAATTCAAAGCAACCAGTTTAGTATTACATTACAAATTGAAAAGATTACCTATTTTAAAGCAATCTATATCTTTGGAATGAAGATTAACGTCAACAAATTACTTCTTATTTAAGAGGGCAAAATCGTAACCAGTTCCAGTAGAGCAAGACTCACAACGCTCGATTTTGACTAGCAATGCTTCTCCTTGACGCTCACCGGAGGGAGAAAACTGGATCATTCCCGTTGCTCCAGTTGTCGAAAAATTGGGATTAGACAGTACCTTTTGTAACCCTTCGCGGGTGTCGTCTTGTTTCAAGCCAGCAATTATTGCTTGGATTGCATCATAAGCTCCCGCTGTTCTCTGATTCACCCGTGCATTCCAAAGCTGAAGGGCATTTTCTGCAAAGGGATTATCTTTATTAGCATCACGATGCCAATACACAGGTAATACCATTCCTTCGAGATCCTTGCCATTTTGTAAAGCTGTTGCACTATACATATTTTCCGAAGCAAACAGTGGTTTTCTGCCTTTAACTTCTTGTGCTACTTTGGTGGCAAAATATATATTTCTGATTGAGGGCATTAGTAAAAAGCCACTTGCATTTTCTGTTTCTATGGCTTGATCTACAAAAGCTCTAGGGTCAAAATTCTTATCAGCCAAATTGCAAGGCGTACTAATAACGTTGCTACCATATTTTTTGATAGCTTGAGTGTACTGTTCTACAAGTATCTGACTTGATGAGGAGCTTGAATTACTTCTTGAACTACGAAAATCGCCACAAATAGCAACATTTCTTGCTTGTCGAGCAATGTAGCGAGAATGAGTATCTACTAAATTATCATATAGCGGATTTATATGAAAAAAATAGTTCTTTGTGGAACTATTCGGCTGACTATTTACTGAATTGTTATTTAAGTTTTCCTGATTTTCAACTTGATTTGGTCGCTCGACGGGTAAGACTAACACCAAGCGATTTTCACTATAAATTGCGGCGTTACGTCTAACACCTACTGCTGCCACAATGCTCTTGTCTTGAACTAATTCATTATCTAACCGTGTAGCATCTTCTCTATTATCAGCACTTGCAATCACAATTTGCAGCTTTTTCCCATTAATTCCTCCTTGGTTATTAACTTCATTTTGAGCTTGAGCTACACCACGCAAAATTTCTTCTGATAAACTCGGATCAAAGTTAATTGGAGCGATGACAGCAACTTTTAAAGCGCTCGAATTATCTTGTGCAATTTTGGCATTATTTAAATAAATTAAAGTTTCTGGATCGTTAGGATTATTTTTTAGTGAAGCAGTAAACTTTTTAACAGCAGTGGGAAAATCCTTTTCAGCAAAAGCTTTAACTCCATCTGTTTTCTCAGGATACGTTTGCACTTTCACCAAAATCCTTGTACCCAAATTTATTAAGGACGGCTTATTTGTCAATGAAGATGAAGTTGATATGGGGTTTGATGGTGCTATAATGGTAGAAGAGACTTTGCTAATTAACCATAAAATAGCTGCTACCATTACTCCAGCCAGACCGAGAGATATAAGCAGCCTCAAGTTTTCTTTTTTATTTGTCATAAATAATTCCCCAAATTCTACAAAATTTATCTTAAATAAAGAGATTTCTGAAAATTGAGCCAGACCAAGAATTTAAAAATATTTAGAAAGTAATTTGTTTATTATTTCAGACACACCCAAAATAATAACTGTCAATAAGCCTGCAAGAATAACTAGCAATCCTACGAGCAGCAGCCCATTTATACCAGATTTTAGAAGATTATTGGTTAGCAGGTTTCTGAAAATCAAGACAACGAGTAAATTTGCTATTATAGCAATAATAATTAAATAACTTTTTTCCCAAAGTGGGCGAGATTGAATAAAGACTAATCCTCCTAAAATTAGCAGCCACAATCCAGAGCTAATCCAAGTAGTTCCGAGAAAACTTATAAGTGCGATCGCTAAGAAGGAACTACCTGAGCCAGCAATTATTGCTCCAGATAATAATTGACCATTAGAGAATTGGGGTAGATATCGAGTTGATTTGTGTTGATTTTGTGGTTGTGATTTTGCTCGCAGAGTAGGTGGAATGACTGTAGGAGGTAATGTATACCTTAGGGGTGGGAGATTATTCAAGTCTTGTAAGACAGCCTGTGCAGATTGATAACGCTGTTCATGATTTTCTTTTAGTAACTTCTCAAGAATCATCTCTAATTCCTGACTTATCGGTTGCGTTAAATGCTGTCGCCAATTAGAAGTCCAACCATAGCCTTGTTTCATCCACAAACTCGACGGAGAAATATTGGTCAGCAAATGAAAGCAAGTTATTCCTAAACTGTAGATATCACTGGACGGAAAAACTTTACCTACTTGCATTTGTTCTATCGGCGCATAACCTAATGAACCAATAATTGTCCCAAGCGTAGTATTTGTAGGCTCCCTCTTTTGCTTTGCTACCCCAAAATCAATTAGTACTAACTTCCCATCATTTTGACGGCGAATAATATTTTCTGGCTTAATATCTCGGTGAATTACCTGCTGTTGATGTATTGCTACCAACACAGATAATAAATCATTTAAAAAATCTCGAATCTTGGCTTCATCAAAAACCCCCTGCTGTTTTAACTCCTGCGACAAATTTTGTCCTTCGATAAACTGCTGCACCAAATACAGATATTCACCTTCCTTAAAATACCCATACAAATTGGGAATTTGAACATGTTCCCCTAGCTCTTTGAGACGTTTAGCCTCTTGTTCAAACAACTCAGTTGCTTTTTTATGTGCTTGACTACCCTGAATGCCATAAAATTGACTTAGAACTAGCTGCTTGACAACACATCGTTCATTGAGCTTGTCTATATCTTCTGCGATATATGTGCGTGCAAACCCTCCTCTTCCTAATGGTGAGATTATCCGATAACGATTTCTCAGTAGCGCTACCAACTCAGTACCGCAACTGAGGCAGAAATTTGCCCCGTCAGGATTTTGGGGATTCTCGCAATTAGGATTTAGGCAGCAGACCATATAATTATCGCTGTCATTTGCTTAATTTTTAGAATATAGCTTAGATTCACTGGTGTCAGGCGATCGCTAACTTTACAGAGCTTGTTTTGAGCCGGCTAAAAAATTGAGTGCTGCAACCTCTTGTGAACTTGTGTTTTAAGCCCTACTTCTAATATACAGATTCGGTGTCTTGCAATCAGTGTAGGTATGTCCCTTGCCTGACCTCCTGCCTTTTTTACTTAGAGTCCATCAGCTGCTGTAAAACTGCTTTTGCTCCGATTTCAGACGATGCGGGATTTTGACCAGTGATCAAATTGCGATCGCTTACTATATAGGGTTGCCAGTCATCGTTTTTGGAATACTGACCGCCGTTCTTTTTCAACTCGTCTTCCACCAGAAACGGCACGATGTTTGTCAGTCCAACCGCCGCTTCCTCGGTATTTGCAAAGCCAGTGACGGACTTGCCTTGCACAAGAGGAACGCCATCAGGTGCTTTAGTATGACGAAACACGCCAGGAGCATGACAAACGGCGGCTACAGGTTTTCCAGCTACATAGAAGGCTTCAATTAACGCAATGGAATTGGCATCCTCAGCCAGATCCCACAAAGGGCCGTGACCGCCGGGATAGAACACAGCATCATAATCGGCAGCAGAGACACTCGCCAGCTTTAAGGTGTTGGCTAAAAGAGTTTGAGAATCTGGATCTTGCTTGAAGCGGAGGGTTGCCTTGGTTTGAGCATCCGGCTCGTCACTTTTAGGGTCAAGCGGCGGTTGCCCACCCTTGGGAGAAGCCAGGGTAATATCGGCACCTGCATCTTTGAAGACATAGTAAGGAGCAGCAAACTCTTCTAACCAAAATCCGGTTTTTTTACCTGTGTTGCCAAGCTGGTCGTGGGAGGTCAATACCATCAGAATTTTCATTGTCGCCTCTGTTGTTGATTTCGTTTAAAATGTCCGCTCTAGGGACTTCCAGATAAAAAATAATTAATCGCGGGGGAGAAGGGGAGAAGGGGAGCAGGGGAGGCAGGGGAGGCAGAGGGAGCAGGGGGAGAAGATATATGATAGTCGTCTTGGATGGAGGAATTGAGTAATTTAATTTTTGGAGTTTCGCTACAGCACCGATCGCAGATGCACTTAATTCTAGGGGCGATCGCATTTAAGCAGAGCCAATACTGATTAACCCAGTTGTTTCGCCGCCTGTACCGCCATGACAATTCTTGTCAGCATTTCGATACAAGCATCGTACCAGATTTCCAACTCTTCAGGCGTGATTCGTCCCTGCGCCTCAACTGTTGTTGCTTCAGTCATAACCTGACCAGGACTGTAGTTGAACTTCAGGCAAGATTTTTCATTGCCTGAGAATCTTAGCTTTAACTTACGGTGTTCTGATAGCCTTTTCCGTTGACTTATGACTCTTGACTCCTGCCCAAACGGTAAGTGGCTGTCCGACTTGCTTGTACAACAAACTTTCTAGAATCACACCATTGTTGTTGGCGGTAAGAGTTTTATTCGGCTGACGCATAGACTCATAAAAGCCGTTGTACCAGCCATCTTTTGATTTGAGGTTGCTTTGAACGAAATCAAATAACTGGCGGGTATAAGCAGTATTATAAAGTACATGCCAGCCGATCGCAGCTTTGCTACTGAGGAATCGCAAATTGTTATGCTGTTGTCTGGTATCTGTAATTGTTGCCCAAGATTCTCCATTAACAAACAGACTGCTGTAAACGAAATATGGAGGGCGATCTAAATTATCTTCGGTGACGGCGGTTAATTGTTTTGTCGCTTCATAACGCGCTGCTTGAGCAGCTAAAATCCGATCGGCGTATGCTTTAGGCAAAGCTTGAAATCCTGTTTCGATACCATCTAAAATATAGGGTTCGCTAAGAACGTAGTTATTGGCTCCAGAGTTTTTATAATCACGTTTGTCGTAAGGAATTCCCTGTCCGTAAAGATCGACAAAGGCAGCATGGGACTGATAATCTAAGGCTTTATTAACATCCAAGCCCCATAATTTCAGACCATAAGCAGCATAATTCTCATAGCCCAAGCGACCTTCTTGATTGTATTGTTCTTTGCCTTTGATGACGGCGGTACCGTACATTCTGCCATTTTTGGTCAGACGCTTGACTTGCCAATGTTTCCAAACTGCTTCTGTTTCTAGTCGCATTTCTGGATACTTTGCCCCAACAATTTTTAACCAGATTGCCATCCGCCCTAAATCAATCGCTGACCAACCAATTTCTTCCCGTTTTTCTAGTTGACCATAATTAACTGGTACAAGAGTTTTAGCGTTGTAAACCTTGTTGGGTAGTTCCCCTTTGTATAAGGGTATTGAGACCAGAGTTTTCAACATTTTGCTCATTTTGGCTTCAAATTCAGCCGCAGGCACGATATTGAGTTCTCTAGCACTGACCAAGGCTGCGATCGCTGCTGTCTGATCCCACATACTTACAGAAGCAAAGCCATCAACGGAATTGACCAAGCCAGTTTCATCATTCCAGTTGCGCTGGAAGTATGACCAAGCCTGACGGGCAGTTGTCGTTTCCTCTGAAGTTAGTTTTCCAACTCCAGGAGCAATATAGGGAATTATGGCTACTGTTAGTTGGTTTTTAGGAATCGGTTGACCTGGCAAAACTACAGATTTAGCATCAAGGCTGGCAACTATTTCAGCTTCTTTAGGGTCAGAGACAGGGAGTTGGGGTTTTTCCGGTTGTACTAACTGCTGTGAGGCAGTTTGAGATGTTGATATTTCAGGTTTTTCTATCGCAGTCTTGGAAAGTTGCTTAGACCAAACATTTAAAATTGCGATCGCGATCGCAGCGGTAACCACTCCTCCTACAGAAGCTAGTATGGACAAGCTCTTAGGTGGCGGTTGAAAATCAGAACTCATACCGATTAAAGCCTTATTTTGTAAGTTAGGGTTATTTGCGTAGTTTCACCAAATACATTCTTCCCAACTTTGAAATCTAACTAACACCCAGAAGTCCACCTGACTATTACAATAAAATAGTCACGCACCCAATCTCTGGAGTTCTAGCAGTGGGCTTATTTGATGATTTGAGTCGGTTTTTAGAAAACCGTTTAGAAGAATTCTTGCGTAACAATCCACATTTGGAGTTAGAGGCGCTGCTAGAACAGCTGCGTGAGCAAGAAGAAGACACATTAAAGCTGATCGCAGATTTAAAATTACAAGAGAAGCGATCGCAAGAAGAAATTCTGTCCACCGCGCAAGAAATTCAGCGTTGGCATATCCGCATTCAAAAAGCCAAAAACGCTAATAGAGAGGATTTGGCAGCGGCGGCGGGTGAGCGAGAAGCAGCCCTGTTGCGCGAAGGAAATCAGCGCTGGGGACACATGCAAGGGCTGAAAGAACGGATTAACCAATCTCAGGAACTACTACAAAAAATTCAGCAGCGGCGACAGGAGGTGCAAGCTAAAGCGGCCGAAGCACAGACAGCCCGTGCTAAAGCTCAAACCCAGCAGCGTTTTGAAACCATTGGCTGGTCGAATCGAACTAGCAGTTCTTCTAGTGGTTTTGATGACTTAGAAGAGAAGTTCCGTAGCTGGGAAACTCAGGATGAATTAGAACAAATGAAGCGGAATATGCAGAAGTAGCGCGTATTGGCTAAAATACGCCGAAGTAACAAATGCGTTCGCCGAAGTAACAAATGCGATCGCCGAAATAACAAATGCGATCGCAAAAGCAGCAAATGAGTTCGCAAAAGCAGCAAATGCGAACGCAAAAGCAACAAATGCGAACGCAAAAGCAACAAATGCGAACACCAAAGTAACAAATGCGATCGCAAAAGCAACAAATGCGATCGCAAAAATAACAAATGCGATCGCCAGAAATAGCCTACTCACTTGGTTTTTCGCGTCAGTTTTACCCCACCCTAACCCTCCCCTTGGAAAGGGGAGGGAACAAGATTTCTTATTTCCCCCCTTTACAAGGGGGGATTAAGGGGGGTAATAATGTGATTAAAATCACAGCCAACTACTTTTCAAACAACTTCTTAAGCTGAGTGAGCGCTAAAAACGAAAAATCAAAGTTTTCAGGCACATTTTACAAGAAGAATTAGGGATTTTTAGAATAGTAGGATAGGTTCATTGTGTTGCTCATGGAAAAAGCAACAGTTACAGGTAATCAGGATTATCCCGTCCTTGAATCAGTTGTAAAATTCGCACGGCGACTGACAAAGCTAATAAGCATGTAGTATGTATATAAACTATATATCCCAAGCAATATGAGTGCAGAGTTATTAACTATTGCTGGCTCAGTAGGAAAAGCAGTATTTCCAGAAATTGTTAAGAAAATCAATAGTGCATTAAATCCTACAGACTTAGAAAAAGCTTTGAAAGCAGGCGTACAATCCGCTGAGGAGTGGGATTCCGATCGAGATTTTCATCAACATTTATTTTTTCATTGTACGCCAAAGGATGCGAGAGAACTTTTAGAGAGGTTTTTCAAAGATACAGGAGTTCAAGAAGAATTACAGAAGCCTTTTACAGAGAAGACAACCCTCAATCTACAAATTTTAATTAAAATCTTCGACAAAATAAAATCAGAAAAGCCAAACTTAGAGTTTCGCAATGAGAGTATTGAATCTTGGCTGAAAAAGTTTATAGATGCTTATTTTGAACACACCAATACATATTTAAAGTTTCAAATTGCTAAATCAGATTATCTCAAACAACTGTCACGCTATTTTGATGGTGTTGAATTTGTCGGAATAAAGGTAAAAACAAAAGAAGAAGAGAAATTTGCTAAACTACTACAAATTTTTGTAATGCCTAATGTGGTTGAGCAGGTGGAAGTTAGAGCAAGCACAGGTTTAAAATTAAATCTAGATTTTGCTTTGGAAGAGACAGCCAGCCAGCAACGCCAGCAAATTTTACTTTGGGAGCAACAAAGTAGTGGCAAGAAATTTTCAGCCAAAGAACTGCTGAAAGAAAGTACACGCAATAAATTTGTTGTGTTGGGAGAACCAGGAATTGGTAAAACAACTTTGATGAGTTACTTTGCTGTGATG
Organism: Nostoc sp. ChiQUE02; assembly: GCF_034531305.2. NCBI lineage: Bacteria > Bacillati > Cyanobacteriota > Cyanophyceae > Nostocales > Nostocaceae > Nostoc > Nostoc sp. ChiQUE02. Next base: position 68,797 of record NZ_JAVRBN020000027.1, on the reverse strand, counting down.
CTGGCTGAACAGCAGACTGAAAAACTCGGTTTATCAGCAGACTTAGAGTTACTGCCAATTTTGATTAGAATTAGAGACTTAGGCAAAGCTCCAACAAAAAATATTTTAGAATATGTACGCAATTTCGCCAATAGTATTCATGTTAAAGAATTGCCCAAAGGTTTCTTTGAACATTGGTTAGAAGATGGGAGAGCTTTAATTTTACTTGATGGCTTAGATGAAATCGCTAAACCAAGCGATCGCTATGAATTTGTAAAGATAATTCACAGCTTTCTCGGACAATATTCTCAAAATCGGGCAATTATAACTTCGCGTCCAGCAGGTTATAATCGAGGATTTTTTGGTACAGATGAATTCCCTCATTATCAGCTAGAAAAATTTGATGATAGTCAAATTGATTTATTTATTCAGCAATGGTATAACAGCAGACTGCCAAACAACCCAGAAAAAGCACAACAGCTTCAAGAAAGTTTAAAAAAAGCATTAGCAGCACAAGAACGCATCAAATTATTAGCACGCAATCCTTTACTACTGACAATTATTGCTTTGATACATCGCTATGAGGCACGTTTGCCGAGATACCGATATGAACTCTATAAACAGGCAGTTGATACGTTATTGATTAACTGGGATGTCAACAAGGGTATTGAGTCTTGGAATCTGGAGTATATTAAATTAGACGATATCAAAATATTGATGCAACACCTTGCTTACTGGATTCACTCTCAAGGGGAAACTGGCGATAAAGAAGGTGGTACGCTGATTGATAGAGATGAGGTAATTACGCAATTAAGCAAATATATTTGTGAATGTAATTATCAAGTTCAGAAACATCAAGCTGAAGCCGAAGCAGAACGCTTAGTTGACCATATTACAGAACGCTGTGGTTTATTAAACGAACAAGGTCAAGATAGATATGCCTTTGTGCATAAGACTTTTCAGGAATATTTGGCAGGTGAAGAAATACGCGATCGCCAATCAGAAGATTTTAACGAAGTACTAAATCACATTCGAGATTATCTACACAATTCCCACTGGCGAGAGGTGTTGTTGCTGTTAATAGCTCAACAAAATCAAAATAACTCGAAAAAAATCATTGAAGCAATTCTGCAACAAGAGACTCTTTATGAAGAATGGCTGTACCGCAATCTTTTATTTGCAGGTACTTGTTTAGCTGAAGATTTAAAATTATCTGATGGCAAATTGATTACAGATATTTTGCAGAAATTAGTTGAGCTTGAAGTTAGCAATTCTCAGCAAGTAGGTAGGGAAGTTAAATCACAGGTTTTTCAAATTATTTGCAATTTAAATGAAACCCGGTTTCAAGCTCAAGCACTAGAACAGTTAAAAGCATCAGCAGATTTGATAAATAAAGGGCGACTGCGAGAATATCGGGCAGCTTTAGGTGAACATCAGGAAGTATTGGCAGAACTGCTGGGTTTACTCAAAGATGAGAGTGCGAGTGTGCGTTACTCCACTGCTTTAGCATTGGGCAACTTGGGCAACGCCCCGCCACAGGTAGTTGAAGCACTGCTGGGTTTACTCAAAGATGAGAGTGCAAGTGTGTGTAGCTCTGCTGCTTCTGCATTGGGCAACTTGGGCAACGCCTTGCCACAGGTAGTTGAAGCACTGCTGGGTTTACTCAAAGATGAGAGTGAGAGTGTGCGTTACTCTGCTGCTTCTATATTGGGCAATTTGGGCAACGCCTCACCACAGGTAGTTGAAGCACTGCTGGGTTTACTCAAAGATGAGAGTGAGAGTGTGCGTAGTTCTGCTGCTGTTGCATTGGGCAAGTTAGGCAACCCCTTGCCACAGGTAGTTGAAGCACTGCTGGATTTATTCAAAGATGAGACTGAGATTGTGAGTTACTCTGCTGCTTCTGTATTGGGCAACTTGGGCAACGCCCCGCCACAGGTAGTTGAAGCACTGCTGGGTTTACTCAAAGATGAGAGTGAGATTGTGCGTTACTCTGCTGCTGTTGCATTGGGCAACTTGGGCAACGCCTCGCCACAGGTAGTTGAAGCACTGCTGGGTTTACTCAAAGATGAGAGTGAGATTGTGCGTTACTCTGCTGCTTTTGCATTACGCAAGTTGGGCAAAAACTCCAGCAATGTTACTGCTACTGTCGCCGAATGGATTTTACAACACCGGGATTCAGAATATGTAGGCAGTGGAATTGATGCGCTGTGGAATTTGGTAGTAACAAAAGAATAATTTTTGTTTTTTCACTGTAAGTCCCTAAAGAGTGCTGAGTATTCAGCACTCTGTTGGTCAAGCAAACCATTGACATTCAGTTAAAAATCGAAGGTTGTGCGAAGCACACCCACATACTGCGTATCATTTCTGCTGTCGTTTTCTGGGTTGAGAATCACCCAAAAACCAGGAGTCACTGAGATGTTGTCATTTAAGCGGTAGCGATAAAATGCTTCGATATGATAAGCATTGTCTCGCTCTTGACGGATATCACTGTTAGAGACATGGGGTGGTATACCAAAGAGAATTCCTGGCAGATTGCCTCTACCACCCACATCGGGAAACGACACACCAACCGCCCCAAACCAGACATTGGCATTGGCACCATTGTTCACAAATAGAGAATCTGATCCACCCCTACCATTGGAAATATCACTCAAACCAGAACTCTCGGCATTTGCCCAAATATATCCACCCCAAGCGTGGACTTGGAAATTCGGGGAGAAGCGATAGTATCCCTGTGTGCCGACAATATTGTTGGAAGTAGCAATGTTGTTGCCAAAAGGAGCGTTTGACAGGACGCTACCCGTCCCAGCAGAGATATCGGTTACTCCACCAGGGCTATAGCCATGAGAGTAAGCAACCCCGATCGCTCCTTGCTTACCATAATAGGCTAAGTGCGCTAAGGCGTTGTAGCCGCCATCAAACAAGCCGTTACTAGGCGATGGCCCATTAGGATTGCTTGCTAAATAGCCCAAGGTGAGAACCAAGTCTTTGGTAATGTTCCAGTTAGCCGCTGCACCACCGCCACCTCGCCGGAATAAGGGACTGTACGATCCAAATAGTGAGGGAACCCCATTGCCGTCATCAGCGATTGTGGGGGGAGTGACGGTGGTTGTAATGTCGGTGTAACCAATGCCTGTGGGCCCAACAACGAAGTTAAGAGAATCACTGACTGGGAAGTAATAACGGATGTGGGGGACAACAAGTGTCTCGTCGCTGTCATAATCGAAGTTCAGGCGTGTCATCCCTGTGCCTGTGGCTGCGGCAATTTGGCTTGCACCATTAGAATTCGCAAAGTTACCAAATTCTAGCCGAACTCGCAATAAATCTTTGCCAGTGAAACTGCTCTCAAAGTTGAGACGACCCCGATTTGAAAAGTAGAGATTGGATTCATCATTTTCGCCACCTACTCGATCGCCAAAGGTATCACTAATAGCGGTAATAATTTGAGCATTCAATCTAGTAGTAGTGGAAAACTGCTGCGCCTCCAATGTTGCTGTATGTGCCTCTAAGGTATCTACTCGTCCGCGCAGAGTTGTCAGTTCTGTGGCAAAGTCTTGCTGCAACTTTTGCATCACTGCCAAATCTTGCTTATTAACTAAATCGCTAGTAGCTGTGGCAATTAACTCATTAATCCGATCCAAACAAGCATTTAAACCTGCGGCAAACTCATAACGGGTTAAGGCACGGTTCCCGCGATAGGTGGAATTGGGATAACCTGCAATACAACCGTAGCGTTCCACCAGCGATTGCAATGCACCAAACGCCCAATCGGTTGGTTGTACATCAGAAAACTGGGAAACAGAAGTGACTTGTCCCTGCAAAGTCCGATTAGCATCTGCTGCATTAGGATCGTCTTCTGGAGGTGCTGCCCAAACTGCTGGAATTGCCAAAAATAAAATAAAAAAGCTAGGAAAAATAGTTTTTAGCATTGATTTATTAATTGAAAATGGTTTAATTATAAGCTTGTAACGAAAGAAATTATCTTCGAGCCAAAGTATGAGCTAATCAACATTAAAGTTACATATTTTAAGTTGGAGTTTTAGCTCACTTCAAGCAACGTTATGACTTTTTGCTCATTGCTGCTTTTAATAGCTGCTTCTATAATTTTCATTACATTAATTCCGTCTTCGGCGGTAACAGCAATTGGCTGATTACTAACAATAGATTTATAGACTGCATCGTAATAACCTAAATAGCTCCCCTGTGAACTTTTGACTTTTTCTCGAATTACTTTTGTGTCTTTTTCTGTATGCAGCAAGCCATATTCACTTTCCGGCTCTCTATACCAATCAAGTTTTGACATCAGGATAATGTTCTTGTATCAGTTTTTTGCTTCTTTCCCAAGAACCGGCTAATTTAAATCCGGGATGTAAATCAATAAACGGCGCATGAAATACCATGCCGGATAAACCAGAAGAACAAAGAGCCGTATTGATAGTTTCCATTTTTTTACTGATTTACTGAAGCGAAATTTGGTATTTAGTTGTTGTCTGATATTTTCTCCGAAATGTCAGATCAAAATATGGGAATGCAGACTCATTAAGTGAATTAGGAAAATACTGGATTTATAAACACACTGCTACATATTATTCAATTACCTTGTCGTCATCAGTTGTGAATGTTCCATCTAGTACTCCACCACATTAATTTTGAGAAGTTCGTAGTGGGTGACTCTAGCCCTAATCTAAGCACTAAAGTGCTTACTACAAACTTCTTTAACTATGTAACCTCACAGGTGCAGAGGATACAGAGATACTAATTACGAATTACGCATTACGCGCAGCGGTACTAGATGGATGCTAATTACATGTCTTCTAGCTCAATCCCTTTGGTTTCTTTAATAAAAAAGAGAATGAAAAAGAATGAGGTAGCTGCTGCAATTGTATAGAGTCCATAGGCAGAACCTAGACCGAAATATTGCAGTATAGGAGGAAATGTTGTCGAAATGAGGAAATTAGCAACCCATTGCATAGCAGCAGCAATCGAAAGTGCGGCAGCTCGAATTTTGTTATTAAACATTTCTCCCAACAGCACCCAAACCACTGGCCCCCAAGAGAAACCGAAGCAAAATACATAGAGGTTGGCTGCAATCAGAGCTATAGTCCCGGCGCTTCCGGTAAGATTGGGGTTCCCAGCAGCATCGAGGGGAGCATGGCCAAAAAGATAAGCCATCGTCCCCAAGGTCAAGGTCATGCCGATTGACCCGATTATCAGTAAGGGCTTGCGACCAAATTTATCTACGAAGGCGATCGCAATCAGTGTTGTAATAATGTTGACTGCTCCTGTAATTACCGTGATTGTTAGGGAATCTTTTTCGGAAAACCCGACAGCACGCCATAAAACGCTGCTGTAGTAGAAGATTACATTAATCCCAACAAATTGCTGTAATACAGATAAGCCTATTCCTATCCAAACAATTGGCAGGAGTCCGCCACTTCTGCTTAAGAGGTCAGAAAATTTGGGTTGGCGTTCGCGAAGTACTGTCTGCCGAATTTCTTCGATTTTTGGCAGTACGTCACCTCCTAAAATCTTGGTCAGAACGTTAACAGCTTCTGATTCTCTTCCTTTGGCAACCAAATAACGGGGAGATTCAGGAATTGTTAAAGCTACCATTCCGTAGAATACTGCTGGTGGGACTGCTGTCCAAAACATCCAGCGCCAAGCTGCAATCCCAAACAAAAACGGCGAGTCTGCTGAACCTGCTGACGTAGCGATAAAGTAGTCGCTCAATAAGGCAACGAAAATTCCCACTACGATCGCTAATTGTTGCAGAGATCCTAACCTTCCGCGCAAATGGGTGGGAGAACATTCGGCAATGTAAGCTGGGGCGATGACGCTAGCAACGCCGATGCCAATCCCACCCAATACTCGCCAAAAGATAAAATCCCAGATAGTAAAGGCAATCCCAGAGCCAATGGCACTGATAGTAAACAACGCCGATGCGACCACCATTGCGTTGACTCGACCATAACGGTCTGCAATCTGTCCAGCAAAGAAGGCTCCTATCGCAGACCCCAGCAACGCTAGAGACACTGCCAGCCCTGTTATCCAACTACTGGTATTAAAAGCTTTTGCTAAAGATAAAACCGCACCATTGATTACAGCAGTGTCAAAACCGAATAAAAACCCGCCGAGGGCAGCGGCACCAGCAATCAAAATTACATAAAACGTGCTGGCTTTACGACGAACAGTAGTGGTAGACATAAGTTTATATATTGGGAATTGGGTATAGGAGGCAGAGGGGCGGAGGGGCGGAGGGGCAGAAGGGAAAGACTTACTGTAACTTCTCCTCTGCTCCCCTGCTCCCCTGCTCCCCTGCCTTTTGTTCACCGTCTAGAACGTCTGCGTAACCGATCGATAGTTACTGCCAAAATAATTACTAGTCCTTTGACGACTAGTTGCCAGAAGTAAGATAGGTTCAACAAGGTTAAACCGTTGTTGAGAATAGCAATAATCAATGCACCTAGAAGAGTGCCGCCAATGGTGCCAATACCGCCTGTAAAGCTGGTTCCACCTAGAATAACAGCTGCGATCGCATCTAATTCGTAACCCTGACCTAATACGCCACTGGCACTATAAAGACGGCTGGCGCTCATGATTCCTGCTAAACCTGCCAGTAATCCGCTAATACCATAGACGAATAGCAACACCCGATTAACTTTAATCCCTGTTAATCTGGCTGCCCGCTCGTTACCACCAACGGCATATATCTGCACTCCTAAAACAGTTTGCCGCAGGATAAACCAGCTAGCTATCACAGTCAGTAGCGCAATTATCACTAGCCAAGGAATGGGACCGATATATGTATTACCCACCCAAGCAAAATTTATGTCCCGGTTAATCAGGGTTGTACCCTTGGCAATTAAAAAGGCAACACCCCGCAAGGCTGTAAGTGAACCCAGCGTAACAATAAAAGGTGGCACATCCAAGAAGGTAATGAGCGCACCGTTGAGTAAGCCTAACAGCAATCCTGCAAGCAACGCAGCAGGTACAGCTGCCCAACTTAAAGCCGGTAGTAGCGATACCAGCAATGCAACTACCGCAGAAACAGCCAATATTGACCCAACTGAAAGGTCAATACCGCCGGTGAGAATTACAAAAGTCATTCCTGTCGCCAGCACAATATTGATTGATGCCTGACGCAAGATATTGACGATGTTACCGCCGGTGAGGAAGTTGGGAGAAAGGAATGCAAATAAGATGCAGATGATTACTAAGATTGGCAAAATACCCGCAACTTCCAACAGACTGCTGATTGATTTCCGGTTGCGAGCTGCGGGATTGTTGGCTGATTTATTGATAGGCGGTCTGACTGTTTGACTCATAATGCTGATACCTCCGATGCTCCAGTTGCGTAGTGCATAATCTTTTCTTGGGTGATTTCTTTGCCAAGACTGCCATCCAGCTCACCTACCAGCTGTCCTTCTCGCATCACTAAGACGCGATCGCTCATGCCGACAATTTCTGATAGTTCGCTGGAAACCATTAAAATAGCAACACCTTGTGCTGCTAATTCGCTCATGATTCGATAAATTTCGCTTTTAGCACCGATATCTACGCCGCGTGTCGGCTCATCTAACATCAACACTCTCGGTTTAATGGCTAACCAACGCGCTAGCAATAGCTTCTGTTGATTACCACCAGAAAGATCGAGCGCTCTAATTTCCAAATTGGCTAGACGGATATTGAAGTTTTCCACCGCATCTGTTGACAGGCGATTCACTGAAGGCCAGTTAACAATTCCACCCTTTGCATCTTGCTTGAGTGTGTTGATGGCAATATTCTTGCGGGCACTCATTTCCAGAAATAAACCTTGATCTTTGCGGTCTTCTGGAACGTAGCCAATTCCCGCAGCAATGGCATCACTGGGGCTATTAATTTCCAGTTTCATCCCATTCAAGAATACTTCGCCACTAGCTTTACGGTCTGCACCAAAAATCAGCCGGGATAGTTCTGTGCGTCCGGCACCAACCAACCCAGCTAAACCCAGAATTTCTCCAGCATGAAGTTCAAAACTAGCCGGCTCAATCTTTTTGCGGGCGTCGCTCATATTTCTGACTGACAGCACCACTGGCCCAGGATTCATTTGCCGTTGATGTTCGTAAAAGTCTTGCATGGAGCGACCAACCATCATCTGCACTAATCGCTGGGGAGAAATTTCACTGCGTGTCAGACTGCCAATATATTGACCATCACGCAACACGCTAATCCGATCAGCTAGGGCATAGATTTCTTCCATGCGATGGCTGATGTAGATAATGGCAATACCATCACGCCGCAGTTTGCGAATGACCTCAAATAAATGGTCGCTCTCGCGGTCAGATAGGGCAGCTGTTGGTTCATCCATCACCAAAACGCGGCTTTTGTCCTTCAGCGCCCTGGCTATTTCCACTTGCTGCTGTTCGGCGATGGACAAAGTACCAACTATAGTCTGCGCGGTGAAATTCGCTCCCAGGCTTTCCAGAACTTCTTCTGCTTCTAGTTGCATCGCTTGGCGGTCTAAAAGCTGACCTCGCCGCAACTCGCTACCCATAAACATATTTTCGGTAACGGTTAAATTCGGTGCAACATTCAGTTCTTGATAAATGAGATTAATACCCGATTTACGTGCTGTCGCTGGGTCGGTAATTTTCAAGGGTTGACCATTGATGCGAATTTCTCCTTCATCGGCAATGTAAGCCCCTGCCAGGATTTTCATCAATGTGCTTTTGCCTGCTCCGTTTTCACCCATGAGGGCGTGAACTTCTCCTGGGTAAATCGTGAGATTAACATTTTGGAGCGCAGATACACCATGAAATCGTTTTGTAATTCCTTGCATTTCTAACACTGGGGTGCTAGTTGGTGTATCAGAACGTGAGGTTTCAATATTGGTTGTCATGAGCAAAACCTGTAAAAACTATTTAAAATTTGCGAATCTGAATTAGAAATGAATAAATTCATATTTTATCGATCGCAAAATCATGTTTTAAAAGCTGACTATGAGTGGGAAAGAGATATTTTCATCCTTTGTTGTTAACGTTAGTTCAGAGAGATTGTTGGGAAAGTCCAAGTACTATAAATAGACACTCAAACTTTCCACTGACGCACATACATAGCGGTTATCAATTCGGTGCAGCAGAGTTTTAACCTCTTTATAAACCCATCTTTCTATTAAACAAAAGCCAGGAAATAGAAATGAGGTTTGGTATTAATTTAAATGAAAACTGTCGGACATTCTAGGTATATGCAAAAACTTTACAAATGCGCCAAAGGAGTTATATCAAAAGACATAATTTTCAATTACAAATTCACAAGTTTTATTACTCCCAGCCTTTTTCTGTGCTGACGTTATCTTTTGTGATCAACTTAACTGGAATCAGAATGGTTGGATTAGCAGGTTTCTTACCATTTAAAATGTCATTCCCAACCTGAACTGCTTTTTGGGCCATTCCTCGTGGATTTTGAGTAGCAGTTGCTGCATATAAACCATCTTTATTGGCGATCGCAGTTATTGCTTCTGGCGCACCATCAACCCCAACAATAAAGAAATCTTTACGTTGTGCTTGGTTCGCTGCTAGTTCTGCGCCAAGTCCACTTGGATCGTTAATGGCAAAAACAGCATCAATCTTCGGAAAGGTTGTGAGCAAATCAGTCATAACTCTCAGCCCTCCATCCCGGCTACCATCTGCATTCTGATTTTTAGAGAGGATTTTGATATTGGGATATTTGGATAATACATTTTCGCAGCCACTAACTCGCTGAATTACTGAGTCCACTGGCGGCCCGTTAACTATTACTACATTGCCTTTACCTTTGAGGCGATCGGCAATATATTTGCAACTAACTTCTCCAGCTTGGACATTATTAGTTGTGATGGTGGCATCCACGCCTCCCTCTGCACCTGTGTCTACGGCAATAACAATTTTACCTGCTTTTTTTGCTCTTTCAACTATTGGTCTAATTCCACTTTTGTCAGCAGCATTTAAAACAATAACATCAGTATTGGCAGCAGTAAAATTTTCGATTTGATTGGCTTGTTGATTAAGGTCATAAGCACTGGAAGCTATAATAACATTGACATCTTTTCCGCCAATTCTCTTCGCTTCTGCCTCAACTGCTTGTCCCATAACGACGAAGAAAGGGTTACTCAGATCGCCAACGGTGAAGGCAACCGATCGCAACTTTCTATTCCCAGTGGCGGTTTTAACTTCTGCACTAGTATTGGTAGCAGGTTGAGTATCAGTGTTAGTAGCAGTGTTGCTATCGGGAGAACCATTTGTACAGCCGATAAAACTGCCACTGATGATACCTAATAAGCTAGCTGCAATTACGCTTCGCGTAACGCCAGAGGTGAACGCAATCTTTTTCACATTCATATATCTCCTACAAGTCATTCTGACTTACACAAATTTGAAAACGACGTATTAAAAAACAGGGTAAAATGTTCTAATCTTCCTGTATCAAGCCTTTTGTGTGTTTTGTAATTACGAATTACGAATTACGAATTACAAATTACCAGCCTTTATAGCTGCTGAGGTTCTCTCTAGTAACCAACTTGACTGGAATTAGAATCTCAGATGACTCAGGTTTTTTACCCTGAATGATATCGTTGCCAATCTGAACCGCTTTTTCAGCCATCTCTGCGGGATTTTGAGCAGCAGTTGCAGCAAATAGACCATCTTTATCTTCCATTGCTTTGGTTGCATCTGGCGATCCGTCAACCCCAACAATAAAAAATTCTTTACGTCTTGCTTGTTTCGCTGCTAAATCTGCGCCGACACCGCTTTGGTCGTTAGTGGCAAAAACGGCATCAATTTTCGGAAAGGTTGTCAGCAAATCGCTCATGACTCTCAACCCTCCATCCCTAGTCCCTTCAGCATTTTGCTCTTTAGAGATGAGTTTAATATTAGGATATTTAGACAATGATTTCTCACAGCCACTCACTCGCTGATTGATTGAGTCCATCGGAGTCCCGTTGAGGATGACTACACTACCTTGACCTTTGAGGCGATCGGCAATATATTGGCAAGCAACTTCTCCCGCTTGCGTATTATTAGAGCTAATCATCGCATCCACATCTGCATCAACGGCTGAATCTACTGCAATGACAATCTTACCTGCAAGCCTTGCTTGGTCAATAACTGGTTTAACTCCTTTTTTATCAACAGCGCTGAGGATAATTAGGTCTGTATTCGCAGCCGTGAAATTTTCGATTTGGTTGGTTTGTTGGTTCAGGTCAAAGGCACTGGAAACTGCATTAACTCTGACATTACCTCCGATTTTTTTGGCTTCTGTCTCAGCCCCCTTCTGCACTGCATTATAGAAAGGGTTGCCCAAGTCACCCAAGGCAACGCCGATTGTTTGCAGTTTTTTATTAGGAGCATTAACCTGACTCTCTAAACTAGTGTTGGTAGCAGTATTAGTAGCAGCGTTGTTATTTGCAGAGCCATTTGTGCAACCAACAACAGCGAAACCTAATATCCCAACTATGAGCAAAATTCTCTTCATATTCATCTGTTTCTAATAACGTATTTAAATTTGAAAAAGGTACGTAGAATATAAATTTGCCAATTTATCACAATATGAGCTAGGTCTGAAAAGCTCAGAAATAACCTAGCAGTACTGCTAGGTTTGGCAATTTAGGCTCCTCTCAAAGGTTTTATAATAATGTGACCTGATTTGAGTTAGTACTATTAATTGCCGTAAATTAGATGTTTTGATTATTAAAGCAAAACTATGAGCACTACACTACATCAAAAAATCACATTTTTTTGTGAAACTACATTTGGAAGTGCCTGGGCTAAAAATAGCGTTAAACTAAAATTATTAGAATCTAATGTTATCAAAATTCCAAATTTGTATTTGGTTTTACATTAATTTTAGTTTAACCTGCATTGTTCCAAATATGAAAGCCGTTTATTGAACTTTACAAAGTCAAGAAAACTGCTCTATCTCTATGCAGTTTAGGCTTTTTGCTTTGGAGCATTTGCGAAAAACAAGAAGTTTTCAGCTTAGATGGAGTTTAAAAAAGTTAACATATTTAGCTTAAGTTGAATTGAGAAAATCTAATACCGCAAGAGGTAAGTCTTTGCTTTTAAATCTATCTTTTAGGGTTAGAAGGATATAGCATATTACCATTTTTATAAATCCTGTTGCCTGATTTTCAGAGTTGACTCAAATATGCTTGTCAAGTGCGCTTATTTGCTATACTAATTTGCCAGAGTTCGTCTTGTTATATCTCGACTTAAATAATTCTTTGGATAGAGGGAGAATGAATACCAAAAAAGTCATTCTCACCCGACCGATTACAGCCGTTGTCAAGATGTGAAAGAACGGACGCAATGAGTAGTTCGCGCCTGTTCAGTCGATCTGGGAATTAAAGAAAAGCCGAGCCAGTGCCTATAAACCTTAAAACATCTGCACAGATGTTTTATATTTTTAGAAGTGGCAATGTGCTATTTTTTCTTAGAAAACATTCCACTCGGTTTAGGCTTGCTGAAGAATTGTTATTCATCATCATTAGGGAAAAATAATCCCAATCTCCACAAGCCCAATCAGTTATAAAGTCTATAGGGTATGCTTTAAATTCTTTGCCTTTGCTACTAGCGGAGATTTAGAATTTTAAGGTTGTAGGTAAATATTTAGCCACTAAATCTTCATAGTAAGGCTTTAGTTTTTGCCAATTTGGAGGATTAGGATTCTTTGAATACAAGTCGTAGGGATTGAATAACTTCACCCATTTAAACATTTCTTTATCGTGTTTATCCATCAAATGTTCGTAAGCATTTTCACGATGTTGAGGATAAAATGAGTGATAGCGGAGAATGTACAATGCAGATTCTGGCAAATAGTTTTTCATCATGTAATATACATACTCATCATGTCCCCATGACATGTGTACATTACTCAAACCACAATTCGGCTCGTAAACACCATATACCGAGTTATATATAGGGTTATTGTAATCAGGGTTTTGTTTGAAAAATTCCGAGAAGACAATCTTATCAGAAAATGCACAACCCACAGGATAGGTATCGCCTACTGTGGCCCATTGGGGTTCACCAAATAAGCAAAGTACCTTCCCCATATCGTGAAACAAGCCAGTAAGTACCATCCAGTCTGGGTGACCATCAGCGCGAATGGCTTCTGATGTTTGCAATAGGTGCTGTAATTGATCTAAGTCTGTATCAGGATCTGAATCATCAACCAATTGATTCAAAAACTCCAATGCATCCCAGACAGACATTTCTTTCTTATCTAACTTCAGAAATTGTTCTTTTTTCTCTAATACAAAATCATAGGTTTGATTGATATGATTTAACCGATAGAACTCTTTCACCGTGTCTCTAATAGGCGTTTCGTAATTCCTGTACTCTTCGGTGGTTTTACCTTCTTTAATTATGCTGTCCGGGTCGGGATAGCGATTAAGTAAGTCTTCTTCCCATTCTTCTAGCGAATGTAAGGGATTGTTTTGAGCTTGTTCGATGGAATTCTTTAGAGTTTGAGACATATCTTTTTACTTGTCGATATTGTATTTGTTAAATGGTACTTTCACACTCCACCTTATGCACAGGTGTGCAAAACCTGTCTTGGACTTATTTTATTTTTGCACACGTGTGCAAAAATATGTGTTAAGTTTCTTTTCGTCTTTGCATAGGGATCATCTTGAACGATTCCGATGTCGAGCGTTCTTTGCCGTTCGGATGAAGGCGCTGCATGGACCACATCGATTGCAAAATATAAAATTTCCCCCATAAAGCCAGCCATAGACCAGAAACGCCGGTACTGCGAACCAACTGCCCCAACTGACATAAGCGATCGCACCAGCTGTAATAATTAGGATGAACCACAGCGCCGTATCGCGCAATGCCGGCATATCGCGGCGCTTCATCAATTCCTTCAGTTGTTGACGCTCAATCGGACATCTATACCACTGCACACATGACAAACCGCTCTCCACAGCTTTCACCGATTCCGGCCCAACTAAACTATAATCCCTGTACCTAAACTTGGTTTCCATAAGGTTCTCCTACATCTGCACGTATCTAGTGGTTTCAAGACGAGCCGAAACCATCACTTCATTTGCAAATACATGGGTAGGAGCGTACATCTGTACGTGCCTACAGATAATTCATCTGTTGGGTAAATTGTTTAAACGTTTATGCACACGTCTGCATAAACTATTAAATATAAGTTTATCTTTTGTTTTACACAGGTGTGCATCCATGTTAATGTTTTTATCAGCTTCACCCAGAGGAGTGTCAATTTGTCAATTGTATGGCTGGAGAATACTTGACAATATTAGCCAACTCTTGTAGCTGGTTTATCGCTTCTGCACCCTCCAACTTCATTAATTCGCGATCGTCCCACAATTCCATCCAAGTAATCCCGTAATCAGACACTAAAAATCGAATCAGGTGCTTTTCTCCCAAGCTAACCATAAATGAAGCACTGTTCATTTCGTCGCCGCATGTATAACAAGACGCAGTATAGCCACGCCGCTCAAGTATAATTGTCAAGGCTTGCAGGTTCATTACCAAGTCTTGGATGAATTCCCGATGTTGTTGCGCTAATCTTAGAAACACTAGTTTTCTCCTACCACTACAGTTATGTGGTTCCTTTGAAAATTTCTTTAGACTGATATTTGATGTAATTTAGTTGCCAAAAGTTCGTGTTTTCCTAGAGACGTGATTAATCTTAATCTTAGGGTTGTAAGCAATAAGCTAAATTTCCAAAGCCGTTCTAATGTTTTGTACAATTATTTGGGGTGGTTGTGCAACATCCATAGATATAGTATCTAATGGCTCTTCAAGAGTATTAAACTGACTGCCGAGGAGTTTTTCGCTCATATAGTGATTGCTACGCTCTTGCAACCGCATTTGAATCAACTCATAAGACCCTTTGAGGTAAACTAGCTTGATGCGTTCGCCCTTGGCGTTGGCGGAGCCATCGCTATCCAATACCAAAAATTGCCGATAGCTATCTTTTAGAGCCGAACACGCCAGCACCACATTTTTATTTTCTTGCAGCCAATGTTTAATCGCTGTTTGCAAATCTTGCAACCAAGGCGTCCTGTCAGCTTCACTCAGAGGGATACCGCGCCGCATTTTCTCAACATTCTCTGGCGAGTGGAAAGTATCAGCGTCGCTAAACTCCCATTCTAACGAGTCTGCTAGCAGTTTTCCGATGGTGGTTTTGCCGGAACCGGATACACCCATGACGATAATAATCATTGACTGCTTAATCATCTTTTTCTTAAGAAAAGTTAAGTTATTGAAATGGAGGCAGAATTCAAGGCTTCTGACTTCTTTCTAGGCAAAATGTGAGTTGTATTAAATCTGTTGACAAATAACAATTATTTTCTATAATACATATAAATGCACACGTGTGCAATATTTAAAAGCTCAGATAAAAAATGAATAAACGAAGAACTTCAATTGAAGATATTGCTCGCAGAGCAGGCGTTTCTCATTCTACAGTTTCACGTGCTTTGCGAGATAACGAACTAATTAGCCCTAAGGTGCGAGAAGAAATTAAGCGACTGGCGCAGGAGATGAGCTATGTGCCAAATGCTATAGCTCAAAGCTTGCAAAATAAACGTACTAATACCATTGGTGTAGTAGTAACTTCAATTGCAGATCCCTTTTTCGCGGAGGTAGTAGAGGGAATCGAGAAGGTAGCCAGACCAGAAGGCTTGAGCGTTTTGTTGAGTGCTTCACACCGAGATGTTGAGCAGGAAATGGCAGCTATTGATACTTTTCATCGTCGTAGAGTAGACGGGATCTTAATAGCCGACTCGCGAATCAGTAAACAGCATACAAAGCAACTCACGCAAATTGCAGTGCCTACAGTTCTGATTAATAGTCAGACAGAAGATCAATCCGACATATTTCACTCAGTAGCAATAGACGATCGCTTAGGTGCTAAATTAGCCACAGAGCATCTAATAAGTCTAGGGCACACCGCTATTGGTTATCTGGGTGTAGGCGATCGCAGCAGGTCAAATCAGCAACGCCTAGAAGGATATCGAATGGCTCTGGCTGAAGCTGGCCTACCACAAAATCCTGATTGGGTTTCAATTAATGACGAATATGATACCAGAATAAGCGATGTTGCCACCGGGCAAAATATGCTTTCTAAACTATTAACTGCTGAGGTAACAGGCATCTGTTGTTACAACGATATGGTAGCGGTTGGCGCTCTGCTAGCCTGCCAAGAACTAGGTATTTTAGTCCCGCGAAGTTTAAGTCTGGTTGGATTTGATGGTATTGCTTTGGGGCGTTACGTTACGCCGGCACTCACCACAGTCAGCCAACCAATGTTGGAAATTGGTGGCATAGCCATGCAAATGTTACTCGATTTATTAGAAGAAAAAACTGTGGAAAACCGCATTTTATCTCCTTTTCTAGTACAGCGTGGTAGTAGTGCAGCATTAAGAAAGTAATCTGAAACCGTGTCTATCTTGAAAACTGTAGTTTTTTTTGTAATCAGAGTAAAGCTGAGAACTCAAGCCACAACCAAAAATATACTCTCATTAAAAACTCCAGGTTTCAAAATGGACGGGGTTTAATTTGAAAAAATTGGAAACTCTTACTCTCTGCGTGAAGCAAATTCATATTTTCACTTAACAATATTCAAGATTTTAACCAAACAAAAATTATGTTAACCAAAAAAGCAACTTTATCTCGCGATCGCTGCTTTTCTCCAGAACCAGTTCAAAGACGACTAGCCCATCAATTTTTTGACAGCATATCTGCGTTACCTCTGGTCTGCCCACACGGCCACGTAGATCCAGCCTTGTTAGCTAATCCCGCAGCCCGTTTTGGTTCGCCGACCGAATTATTTATTATCCCTGACCACTACCTTTTGCGGATGCTCTATAGTCGGGGCGTACCTCTGCAAGCTTTGGGCATACCTACCAGTGATGGTTCACCAGTAGAAACCGACCATCGCAAAATCTGGCAGTTGTTCGCCGACCATTTTTATCTATTCCAAGGTACTCCGTCTGGGTTATGGCTGAAAGACGAACTAACTAACGTCTTTGACGTAGATGAACTTTTAAACTCTCGCAATGCCGGACATATCTATGATTACCTGGAACGTCTGTTAGCCTTGCCTGAGTTTTCCCCTCGTGCTTTATTCAAACGCTTTAACATCGAAGTGCTTTGTACTACCGATGCAGCCAGTGATACCCTAGAAAACCAGCGATCGCTCCACGAAGAAGGTTTTACTCAAATCAGACCAACTTTTCGACCAGATGCAGTAGTTAACCTGGATGCTCCTGGTTGGCGCGAAAATCTTAGCCAATTGGAAAGCACTGTTGGCAGAGAAATTAGCACTTACGCCACTTTTGTGCAAGCTTTAGAAGAACGTCGAGCTTTCTTTAAAAAAATGGGCGCGACAGCTACCGACCAAGGTGCAGCTACGCCTTATACCACACGCCTTTCCGACCAGGAAGCAGAAGCTATCTTTGCTAGAGCATTAGCCGGCAAGCTGAATCCAGGTGATGTAGAACATTTTACCGGGCACATGTTCATGGAAATGGCGCGGATGAGTGTGGAAGATGGCTTGGTGATGCAAATGCATTGTGGTGTTATGCGTAACCATAACCCGGTTTTATTTGAGAGATTTGGATCTGATAAAGGTGCTGATATTCCGCTAAAAATAGAGTGGACTCAAAATCTACGCCCATTATTGTCAGCCTACGGTAACGATCAACGTTTCCGCTTAATCATTTTTGGCATGGATGAAAGCACCCTAAGCCGGGAAATGGCTCCGTTAGCCGGTCATTATCCTACTGTCTTGCTTGGGCCGCCTTGGTGGTTTCACGACAGCGTAAATGGTATGGAGCGCTACTTCAATCAGGTGATGGAAACTGCCGGAATTTATAATACTGCTGGATTTAATGATGATACACGGGCTTTCGTTTCTATTCCGGCTCGTCACACAGTCTGGCGGCGGGTAGCTTGTAATTGGTTAGCCGGATTGGTAACACGTGGATTGGTTGAAGAAGAGGAAGGGTATGATATGGCTCGTGCTTTGGCTTACGACCTCGCTAAGGTTGCTTACAAATTGGACTAATATCAATTTTCCAAAATCAAGCTATTAGGGCTAGGGCGTGTTTTCAAAGTTTTAGATCCCCCCAACCCCCTTTAAAAAGGCTACGGTGTACACACAAGTCTTTTGACCTGCACCTTTGTTGCATTGACTTGCACCTTTGTTGCATTGACCTGCACCTTTGTTGCATTGACCTGCACCTTTGTTGCATTGACCTGCACCTTTGTTGCATTGACCTACACCTTTGTTGCATTGACCTACACCTTTGTTACATCGACCTGCACCTTTGATACATTAACCTGCACCTTTGATGCATCGAACTGCAAAAATTAACTTTCTCTAAGTTACACAACAACTCTAAAAGACTTGTGTGTACACCATAGCCTTAAAAAGGGGGCTAAAAGTTTCTTAAATTCCCCCAATTTATTGAGGAATTTAAGGGTATCTAAAAAGTTAGGAAGCTAAACGAGTAGTTTGAAAACACGCCCTAGTCCAAGCTACACAGGAAACTTGGAAACCCAGATTAAATATTGACTTTTTTAATTACGAATTACGAATTGGAATAAGCAGGGGAATCATTGATGCCAGACTGGATTTTAAATAAACTTTTTAGCCTAAAAGAACAGGTAACAGTAGTCACAGGCGGTTCTGGTGTGATTGGTGGAGCTATGGCAAAGGGTTTGGCCCTTGCTGGAGCGCAAGTAGCCGTTCTGGCTCGCAATGAAGCACGGACGGGTGCGGTAGTAGCTGAAATTACCGCTAACGGTGGAGAAAGCATAGCTGTGCTGGCAGATGTTAGCGATCGCTCCCAATTAGAAATAGCCAAAGATGTTATCCTACAGCATTGGGGTCAAATAGACATTTTGGTAAACATGGCTGGCGGTAATATCCCTGCTGCCACAATTACTCCTGATGCTACTATTTTTGATATGCCACACGCGGCTTTTGAGGAAGTGGTTAGCCTCAACTTACTTGGAACTCTACTGCCCAGCCAAGTTTTTGGTCAAGCAATGGTCGAAAGAAATCAGCCCCACGGTTGCATTGTCAATATTTCTTCTATGTCTGCCATTCGAGCGATTAGCCGCGTGGTTGGCTACTCAGCCGCTAAAGCCGGGATAGATAACTTTACTCGCTGGCTAGCGGTAGAACTTGCCCAAAAGTATGGAGATGGACTAAGAGTAAATGCGATCGCGCCAGGTTTTTTTATTGGAGAACAAAATCGAGATTTACTCCTAAATTCCGATGGTAGTTTGACCGAACGCGGGCAAAAAATTATTCAGCATACCCCCGCCGGACGTTTTGGCAAACCGGATGAATTACTCAGCACCTTAATCTGGTTATGTAGTTCGGGTTCTAGTTTCGTCAACGGGGTAGTTGTGCCGGTAGATGGTGGATTTAGTATCTACAGTGGAGTTTAATAATGTATTCACTGGCTGTAAATAACGGAACACTTTCAGATGAGCAAGTTTCCGGGCTAGTTCATCAAGCTTTAGCAGACCCCAAGTTGGATGGACAGCGCATCTTGGTGTTAATTCCAGATGGTACCCGCACTGCTCCCATACCTCAAATGTTTCGATTGCTTCATCAGGAGTTGAGTAAAAGGGTAGCAGCTCTAGATTTCTTGATCGCTCTGGGTACACATAATCCCATGAGTGAGGAACAAATCAATCACTTGGTGGGAGTGACACACCAGGAGCGAGAGACAACTTTTAAAAAAGTTAGCATCTTTAACCACCTTTGGGATGAGCCGGATACCTTTATTTCTTGTGGAGTAATTTCGGCAGATGAGATAGCAGAGATTAGCCGTGGAATGCTGCATCAGGCAGTTGATGTACGTGTTAACAAGCTTGTAACAGAGTACGATCTAATAATGATTTGCGGCCCGGTCTTTCCCCACGAAGTTGTCGGTTTCTCTGGTGGAAATAAATACTTTTTTCCCGGCATTGCTGGTCAAGAAGTAATTGATTTATCACACTGGTTGGGTGCTTTAATCACCAGTTATGAAATTATTGGGACACCGGGAATAACACCAGTTCGGCGCTTGATTAACCGAGCCGCTAGCCTGATTTCTACCCCGAAGCTTTGTTTGGCGATGGTAGTCGCACCAAAAACGAATCAGTTAGCTGGACTTTATATAGATAAACCAGAGTCAGCCTGGGAAGCCGCTGCAAAATTATCAGCTAAACTGCATATTAAATATGTAGATCAGCCTTTTAAACAAGTACTTTCAGTAATGCCCCAAATGTATGACGACATTTGGACAGCAGCTAAAGGAATGTACAAACTAGAGCCAGTAGTGGCCGACGGAGGTGAAGTTATTATATATGCGCCTCACATCACCGAGTTTAGCTATACACATGGCGAAATCCTGTCCCAAATTGGCTATCATGTGCGGGATTACTTCCTCAAACAGTGGGATAAATTCCAAGCGTATCCTGGTGGAGTGCTGGCTCATAGTACTCATTTAAAAGGTATGGGTACTTTTGATCCTATACAAGGGGAACAAGCGCGGATTCGCGTCACTTTGGCTACTGGTATTTCTGCTGAACGTTGTGCTGCTCATAACTTGAACTATCGTGACCCAGCTACCATTCGACCAGCAGAATGGGCTAACCGGGAAGATGAAGGCATCTTGCTTGTGCCGAAAGCTGGTGAGATACTGTACCGTGTAAGTTACAGCAGTTTTCAGGCAACTAAATCATCGGGTAGGGGCACATATAGCGCTTCTGGGTTGAGTGAAATACAGACCTAACCCCCAGCCCCTTCCCTTGTAGGGAAGGGGAGTAAGATTCAAAGCCTCTCTCCTTTTAGGAGAGAGGTTTGGAGAGAGGTCAAACTGTATTGCATCCAAACGATAAATGCTATATAGCAATCCGATTTGATTGCGTGAAAAAATCTAAGTTTATTGCAGCGAACACAAAAAAGCATGGGTGGGAAATTAATTGTATTTGAAGGGGTGGAAGGCTGTGGCAAAACCAGCCAAATGCAGCTTTGTTCTGAGTGGTTAGAAAGTCTAGGTGTATCTGTGGTGGTAACTCGTGAACCAGGGGGAACAGAATTAGGTTTACATCTTCGCCGCTTGCTACTAGAAAAGGCAGAGGATAAACCGGTTGCTGAAGTGACAGAACTATTGTTGTATGCTGCTGACCGATCGCAACACGTTGAACAAGAACTCAAACCAAATCTCTCAGCAGGCAAATATATTTTATGCGATCGCTACACCGACTCTACCATTGCCTACCAAGGATATGGTCGCGGTCTTAACATGAGTTTAATCAATCAGCTTAACTATATTGCTACTGGTGGTTTAGAAAGTGACCTAACTATTTGGCTAGATGTCGATGTCGAAGTAGGACTGGCCCGCAAACTAGACGGCAAAGTAGGGCTAGACCGCATTGAACAGGAGACAATCGCTTTTCATCAGCGCGTTCAGCAAGGATACGCACATTTAGCAGCATCCCATCCCTCACGAATTGTGCGGGTAGATGGCAGCTTGAGTAAAGAAGCTGTACAACAGGTAATTCAAGGAATTTTGCGCCTACACCTGAAGGGGTTGCCGTAGGCATCGCCTCAAATTTTGAGGCGATATATAAAATAATACTTGTTTTTTGGATCAACTCGTAAAGAAGTACTTTTTAGAAAATATTTAAAATTCTGGCGTTGCATAGTTGCGGGATGATTTAGCAACTTCCAAAATTCTCTCCCTGCTTCCCCTGCCTCCTGCCCCCTGCTTCCCCTACTCCGTAATCCTATCCTTGTCTCGGCTGAATGCCAGATGCAATTAATGTCTCTATTGACTTGCTATTCAGGGGTTTGGAGAAAAAATATCCCTGTGCATATTTGCATTTCATGGCTCTAAGTTGTGCCAGTTGCTCTATAGTTTCTACGCCCTCTGCTATTACATCTATATTTAGACTCTGTGCTAGGGTGATAATCGCTTGAACAATCTCCAAGTTTTCTCCATTAGCACCAATCTTAGTAATAAACGAACGATCAATCTTCAAGGCATTACTTGGAAAGCGGTGCAGGTAACTCAAGGATGAATAGCCTATGCCAAAATCATCTAAGTGTAATTGAATATTCATCTGTTGTAATTGCAAGAGCATAAAAGCTGCTGATTGAATATTTTCCATAAGTACGCTTTCGGTAATCTCCAGCTTTAAACTGCCACCTTCCAAACCAGTCTCTTGGATAATTTGGTTAATTTGCTCAATAAGCCCGGGTTGTGAAAACTGTTTTGTGGAAAGATTTACACTAATTGTCAAGGGTGGGTCAGTAGGAAATTTTATTTGCCAAGCACGCATCTGACGACAAGCCTCGCGCAGTACCCAATAACCAATAGGGATAATCAGCCCAGTTTCTTCCGCCAATGGAATAAAGTTGTCTGGAGGAACTAATCCGTGTTGCGGGTGCTGCCAGCGAACGAGAGCCTCGAAGCCAATAATTTTGTAAGTTTCTAATAAAACAATTGGCTGGTAGTAAACCTGAAACTCCTGGCGTTCAACTGCCCGTCGTAGATCCATCTCTAACTCTAATAGCTTCGTTACTTGGGTGTACATGGTTGAGTCAAATATCTCATGGCGTGCCTTACCCAATGCCTTAGCGCGATACATTGCAATGTCAGCATCGCGCAGGAGTTCCTCTGGATGGTTATAACTACCCTTGCTCAGGGCGATGCCAATGCTGACGGTGGTTAATACCTCGTACCCGCTGAGTTGGAACGCAGATGTCAGAGCTTCGTGTATCCGCTCTACTACGCCTGTTACGTCATTGATGTTGTTGAGATCGTCAAGCAAAATTGTAAACTCATCTCCCCCTAGACGGGCAACTGTGTCTCCAGAGCGCAGGCAATTCTCCAATCTGCGAGCAAGGGCAGTTAGTAGTTGATCGCCAATCATGTGGCCGAGACTGTCGTTGATAACTTTGAAGCGATCTAGGTCTAAAAAGAGAACAGCGAATTTATAGTCCGCACGTCGTTTTGTCAGCATGAGCGCACGTTCTAGCCGTTCCATAAATAAGGCGCGATTTGGCAGACCGGTTAGTACATCGTGAAAGGCATCATGAATTAATTGCGCCTCTGCAAGTTTGAGAGCAGTAATGTTGCGAGCGATACTCAAAACAAAATATACTGAACCATCGCTAGCCAATTCAGGCACAAGACGGGTATGGTAATGTCTTGTTTGGGAAGCGATCGCTAAACTGCATTCAAACTCGGTTTCTTGCTTAGTTTGGAAAACTTGTTGAAGCTTATGATCGCATATCCGGCAAAATTCTTCTGGCAGACTTAACTCTACATTTGTTTTGCCGATAAATGTTTCGGCTGATATTCCTGTAACCTTTTCAATAGCTGGATTAACGTAAACGTAGCGCAATTGAGGGTTAAATCTGGAAATAATATCAGGTGCATTTTCAACTAGTGCTTTGAATTCTTGCTGGCGACGCGCTAGTGCCTCCAATATCTGCTTACGCTCGGTGATATCCTGAAAGACCAAAACTGCACCCGTGATGTTACCGTTGTCATCTTTAATCGCTGCAATACTATCATCAATTGGTATTTCTGTACCGTTTTTAGCAATAAGTATCGTCTGTTCTGGTAGACCGACAGTAACGCCCGACTGAAGGACTTGCCTTACAGGACTTTCAATTATTATACGAGTTTTTTCATGAGCAATATTGAATACTTCTGTTGCTTCTTTACCAAACGCATCTGAATAATTCCAACCCGTCAATACCTCCGCAATAGGATTCATAAAAGTCACAGTTCCAGATTCGTCGCTAGTAATCACAGCATCTCCAATACTTTTAAGTACGGTAGTCAGCCATTGTTCATTCTGTTTTAATTTTTTTTCCGTCCGATGTTTAGAAAGGGTAATTTCAATAGTGAACTTTAATTCTTTTTCTTTAAAAGGCTTGAGAATGTAGCCAAACGGCTCTGTTACCTTGGCTCGATTTAATGTTGATTCATCTGCATTAGCAGTAAGATATATTACTGGAATCTTAAAAACATTATGAATTATCTGAGCGGCCTCCACACCGTCCATATTTCCTTTGAGGTGAATATCCATTAGAACTAAATCTAGAGAATCATTTGCTGCTTTCTTAATTGCTTCTTCTCCAGAATCGGCAAGCCCCATAACAGTGTATCCAAATTTTCTTAGCCTATTTTGTATATCCATTGCCACGATGAATTCATCTTCAACAACTAATATATTTACTGGATTCATGATTTTGTTTAACTTATAAATTTAGAAATTTTTAGTCGGAAATGTAATTTTATACTTCACTCCGTTATAGCTGATAAAATCGATATTGCCTTGTAATTGATGTGTTAGACCTTTTACTAATCGCAGACCTAATGATTCTGTAGCTTGAAAGTCAAAATTTTGGGCAAAACCGATACCGTTATCACTGATAGTAAGTGTAAATAAGTTTGCTTCTATGGAGCAAAAGCCAATACAAATTTCCCCCGGTTCTCTTTGAGTAAATGCATATTTTAGGGAATTTGAAATAAGTTCATTGATAATCAAGCCGCAAGGAATAGCTGCATCAATGGCTAGAAAAACCTCCTCAACGTTCATTTTTAAAGTTATAGCGCTGGAATTAACGTTGTATGAATAAAATAAATTAGTTACTAAATCTTGGATATAGTCAGCAAAATTAATCCTTGCCAAGTCTTGAGATTGATACAGTTTCTCATGGATCAGAGCCATTGATTCAATCCGGTTCTGGCTATCTTTGAATACCTCAAGGGCTTGATTATCCTTGAGATACTCTGCTTGCAGGTTGAGCAGACTAGAAATAATCTGTAAATTATTTTTTACGCGGTGATGAATTTCTTTCAATAGCACCTCTTTTTCTTGAAGCGATGCTTTAATCTGCTCCTCTGCTTGTTTACGCTCCCGTCTCACCTGTGCCTCACGCAACTCGCGGGCAACAGCAGGGATAAGTCGTGCTAAATTACCTTTGATAATGTAGTCATGGGCACCAGCTTTCATGGCGGCTACTGCGGTATCTTCACCAATAGTTCCTGAGACGATAATGAATGGCAGGTCAAGCCCACTTTCCTTGACCTGCTTCAATGCAGCAGGGGCGCTAAAGGTGGGCATGGAATAATCGCAGATGACGATATCCCATATTTGCCCTGCGATCGCAGCTTTCATGGCTGTGGGTGTATCAATCCGTTCAAAAGTTACTTCATAGTCACCACGTTGCAGTTCACGTAGCAACAAAAAAGCGTCGTCTTCTGAATCCTCAACAAGTAATACGCGCAGAGGTGTACCCATACCCATCTAAACTATAATCTTGGCGGTGATTCGTTTAAGACAAACCAGTACAACCCTAGTTGTCGCACTGCTTCACTAAATTGAGAAAAGTCTACTGGTTTGCGAACATAGCTGTTAGCACCCAAGCTGTAGCCATTGATTAAGTCTTGCTCCTCCTTGGACGAGGTGAGAATGACGACTGGAAGGATTTTTGTCCTGTCGTCAGTTCGCAGGTGTCGCAAAACTTCCAGACCATCCATTTTAGGCAGCTTCAAATCCAAGAGGATGAGATGGGGCATAACGCTCATGTCGCGATCGGCGTAGACACCTTTACCAAAGAGATAATCTAGGGCTTCCACCCCATCGCGTGCCACTACCACCTCGTTCATAATATTGTTTTTCTTAAGTGCGCGTAGGGTTAGCGCTTCATCATCAGGATTGTCTTCTACTAGTAAAATCATCTTGTTTTATATCTTCTTGTAGTTAAAGGGTGAAGTAAAATGTTGCGCCTTGCTCGATTGCGCTCTCAGCCCAGACACGACCACCATGACGGTGAACAATCCGCTGCACAGTAGCTAGTCCGATGCCAGTGCCTTCAAACTCAGTCATGGCGTGCAAGCGCTGAAAAGCACCGAAGAGTTTTTCAACATAGGCCATATCGAAGCCTGTGCCATCATCACGAACAAAATACACATGGGTGTCATCTTGCTGCAAAAGCCCAAATTCTATTCGGGCTTTTTGATGTTTTCCTGTAAACTTCCAGGCATTACCCAGCAGGTTTTCTAGCACGATCCGTAACAGATGAGTATCACCATTGGTAACCAATCCCGGCGCGATGACAAACTCTACTTGGCGTTCTGGTTGTGTCTTCTGCAACTCTGTAGCGATCGCCTCCACCAGTGCGCTGAGATCAACCTTTTCGTAACGCATCTCACTGCGCGTCAATCGTGACAGATTCAGCAAATCGTCGATCAGTTGTGCCATCCGCTGAGTGGCTGCACGCACTCGTTGGAGGTAGTTTTGACCTACTGTATCTAACTTGTCAGCATAATCTTCTAGTAGTGCTTGGCTAAAGCCGTCGATACTCCGCAAGGGGGCCCGCAGGTCGTGAGATACAGAATAACTAAATGCTTCCATCTCTTTGTTAGTGGCTTCGAGTTGTGCTGTGCGTTCTGCAACTCGCTGCTCAAGCTGAACGTTCAAGCGCAAAATCTCTGACTCTGCTCTTTTGCGCTCATTAATTTCAGTTTGCAATTCTTCGTTAGTATTTCTAAGTTCGGCAGTCCGTTTGTTAACCTCTATTTCTAACTCATCGCGAGCCTTTTGCAGAGAATTTTCCATCCGTTTGCGTTTAACGAGTTCCTGATTGGTGATTGTGGCTGCTAAACCGACGACAACAGAAGCTATAATGCTGCCAAAAATAGTCAGTAAAGTTGTTTGATAAGCGCTGGCGTTCGCCTCCATTGACCGCTGTTTCAACAACTCATTCTCTTCGTTCTCCATAGCTGTAGTCAGCATTCGGATGTCCTCCATAATCTGCTGACCCCGATCTGTCTGAACTATTTGCAGCGCGGACTCTAAATTTTTGCTCCTAGCATTAATCGCCTGTTCGATCAAAACTAGTTTTTTGGCAATCATGGGTTCAAGGCGATCGAGCCGCTGCTGTTGATTGGGGTTATCCGCTGTCAATTGGCGCAGAGCTTTAAGTTTCTGAGTAATCTCGCCACTTGCAGTGCGATACGGAGCCAGATACCGTTCTTTTCCCGTGAGAAGATAACCCCGTTGTCCAGTCTCTGCATCTTTAATTTGTGACATTACTTCTTTAGTCTTTTCCAGCACCTCGCGTGTATGTGTGACCCACTGAGCATTTTCTCTATACTGAAGCAAACTAAGATAAGAGACTACTCCAACACCAGCCATAATTGCCACTGCTATTACAAAACTGCCTGTATTCTTTTTGTAAATAGCCCATTCCATTTTTTACCTTCCTATTTAAAAAAGTAACCGCTGACTAAAGTGGTAAAAACGGTGAGCCAGCGCGGTAGACGGGTAACAGTCACTAGACTTCTTGCAGAAGTGGGGAAAAGGAACTTTTGCAAGAGGTCTACTCTCTATTGGCTGTTTTCTCTTCTCTACGAGAGGCTGCACCAACGAGACGCTTTGCGATCGCAGCGTTAGAGGGTCACCCATACTCCCTACGGAAAAAGAAGCTGTAGCTTCCCGCTCTTAAAAAGAAGGGTGACTAGCAGCCCCAGTCCAAATGGCTATATCTTCGTTCCACCAAACAGCACCCATGAAAAAATTGGCTTGCTGAAGTAAGAAGTATGAAAATGATTTTGTTTGATGTCAAAACCCATGTAGAGACGCGATATATCGCGTCTCTACATCTTGATTCATACTTCTTATTTAGCAATGCCAACAGTTTTTCACGGTACTACTGGTCATAGTCCTGAGAACTGATACCAACTTTCTTAACTTCGAGAGCAAAATTAGCTCTAATAAAGGATATCTATAATTAGTTAATTATTGGGAGCGTATATTTTCTGACTTATGGGAAGGCAAATAGTAAATTTTGTGAAATTATTCAGTATATTTCCCCAGTCATATTCAAGAGATTTTCTCTTGCATAAATTATGTCAATGTGATATGAAAATTTAGTAATTTCACTTAGAAGCCTTTGATTATATTAGCTTGATATTAAATTGACGTATTAAATACGTAGACTATAGCAGTCCTAAATGAGGTGTAAATAAGGTATAGCAATAGCCGAGTTAGGACGCTAAACGTAAGACATATTCCATCGTTTCTCGAAGAGAATTAAACAAAAGAGATTTATTTGCGACTTGTTCTGCAACGCCATTTGTGCTTGTAGTGAGTTGGTGTGCGATCGCATCACAATGCGAAGATGCAAAACAGCATTAGCTCAGAGTCTGGGGACTTGCTTAAAGACAACATAACTAGCTCATTGGGCTAGACTGAAGAAAGTTATGAGGACGCAAATATGACTGATAAAAATCGTTCTCAATGGGACTTAGGCAGGTTTATCGAAACCCTGACTTACTTTGAGGTAATTCCTTTCCTTAACTGGGTACAGCAGTTAATCCAAGGCCGTCCTAAGGATAATCAAGATAGACCCAATGGAGGAAGAAACGTGGGTGTAATATTAGTAGCAGGTGCAACAGGTGGTGTAGGTAAACGAGTGGTGCAGCGATCGCTCCAACAAGGTTATAAAGTTCGCGCACTAGTTCGAGACATTGGCAAAGCGCGGTTAATTCTTGGTAATGATATAGATTTAGTAGTTGCGGATATTACTCAACCAGAAACTTTAACTCCTTTAGTTATGGCTGATATCCAAGCTGTAATTTGTTGCACAGCAGTGCGTGTACAACCAGTTGAGGGAGATACAGCAGATAGAGCCAAATACTATCAAGGTGTTAAATTTTACCAGCCAGAAATTGTTGGCGACACCCCAGAAAATGTGGAATATCAAGGTGTCAAAAACTTAGTCCAAGCTGCGGCAAAATATTTACCCCAAGCAAACGAAAAAATAATCTTTGATTTCACAAAGCCATCAGCAGAATTAAAGGATAACTGGGGAGCGTTGGATGATGTCGTCATGGGTGGCGTGAGTGCTAGTAACATCCAATTAGGAGAAAATACAGCTTTTTTTGCTGGTAATGTCTCCACCGCTAACTCTGGCGGATTTGCTTCTGTCAGAACTAAGAATTTTGATCCACCCTTCAACTTATCTGGTTATGAAGGTGTGAAATTGCGTGTCAAAGGCGATGGTCAGCGTTATAAAATCTTTCTGCGAACAGATACAAAATGGGATGGTATTGGTTATAGCTATTCTTTTGATACTGTCGCTAATACCTGGATAGACATTCACATTCCCTTTACAGATTTAATTCCCGTATTTCGGGCAAAAGTTGTCCAAGATGCGCCGCCAATCGAGCAAAGTCGAATTTGCTCATTCCAACTGATGTTGAGCAAATTTGAATACGATGGCGCTTTAAATCCCAACTTTTCTCCCGGTGGTTTTACTTTGCAGTTGGAATCAATTAAAGCTTATGGTGGGACAACATTACCGCAATTTATCCTCGTCAGTTCAGCAGGTGTAACTCGTCCCGGACGCCCTGGTATTAATTTAGATGAAGAACCCCCAGCAGTGAAATTAAATGACCAATTGGGAGGAATTTTGACTTGGAAGTTGAAGGGAGAAGATAGTTTAAGAGAAAGTGGAATTCCTTATACGATTATTAGACCTTGTGCTTTAACTGAAGAGGCAGGTGGTAAGGAATTAATATTTGAGCAAGGTGACAATATTAGAGGCAAAATCAGCCGTGAGGAGGTGGCAGAACTTTGCGTGCAAGCTCTAAAACTAGAGAGAGCTTGTAATGTCACTTTTGAGGTAAAACAGAAAGATAATACTCTTAACTCTATCGATTGGCAGAAGCTATTTTCTAATTTAGTAAAGGATAAAGAAGCCAATAGACTTGGCAATTAGAAATTCCGGCTATACAAACTTTCCTCCACCTGCACGGACTCAGGGAATTTGAAACCCTTGTCATGCGGTTTTTGTCTGTATAGCCGCAAATAAATGAGAATCTTGTAAGACTTTAGCTATTGACATGAAAAAAATCACAGTGCTAATACTTGCTGGGATTTTATTAACAATAATCTGGGCTGGGTTATTTCCAAACACTGCTTTATCACAGCAAGTTGAATCCCGTATCAACAACCTAGAAGCGGACTTTAATCGTATCGAGTCGCGGTTAAATCAGATAGAATCTCAACTAGGTCAAAGCCGTCAGTCTCCATCCTCAAGAACAACACTTACTCCCCGACAGTCAACTGGTTCCAGAGGAAATTTATCACAGCAAGATCGGATGTTTGATCGGCTTGCAACTTTGGTAGTTGAATTGAAGCAACAAGTCAACAAATTAGAGGAGCGAGTTGGTAAATTAGAATCACGCTGAATATTTTAATCTCACATTCCGCACTTTACCAAAGAAGGCAGTTCTTGCAAAGGGCAGTTTTTGCTGAATCAGTAGCGATCCAATACTGCTCGGTTAAGAAGATTTGTAGGTTGGGTTGAATGGAGTGAAACCCAACAAAGCCCTACAAATGTTGGGTTTCGTTCCTCAACCCAACCTACCCCTTGCAAAGGGCAGTTTTTGCTGAATCAGTAGCGATCGCTTTAGCGATGCAAACCAATTACCCGCTTTAAGTCTGCTCCTGTAAAAGTTGCACCAGTCACATTAGCATTGGTTAGATTTGCATCTTCTAGATCAGCTTTTGTAAAATTAGCTCTGCTGAGATTTGCTCCCGTAAGATTTGCTTTTCCTAAGTCTGCATCGGTTAAATCAGCCCCACTGAGGTTAGCATTACTCAGATTAGTTTCATCTAGGTCAGCGTCAATCAGGATGGCATTACTCAAATCTACTCCGTTGAGGTCGATTTTATCTAGGTCAGCGCCTCGGAGGTTACAGCCTTGACATTTTCTGGTGGATAGAAGCTGTTGAACTGAATCGCCTGTCGCATTTACAAGGGTCGAAGGAGTTGGAATACTCTGTGGATTTTGCTGATTTGTTTGTAGGGGTGTATTGGGAACGGGGGCCAGATTCGGTTCTGCCGCTTGGGGTTGTTCGGCTCTCGAACATCCCGCTACAACTCCTGCTGCTAACATAGCGATCGCAGCTAGACTAATCTTTTTCTTTACAGCTACAGACTTCAATTTTCTATCAGCCTTTTCTGCTTGACATCAATTCTTAATTTAGCAATTCAGGCAGTAAGGGCAATCTATCTTAAGCTTAAAACAATGATTTTCAAATTATTTTAAGTCGTCACTATAACACGATTTAGTAATAAAACTTAGCTGGTCTTTATTAAACAAAACTAAAATAAGAGTGTTTTTTAAAGAGATCAGTTTAATTCAGTAGTTTTAAGTACGGCTTACAAGCTTGGTTATTATGATTTGGAACAAAATTATAGTTATATAGCGTTTCCTAATCATACAAGGTATATCATATTCCCCTCATCGCTTGCGGGGAGGGGGTTGGGGGTGGGGTTCTTGTATCTCACTCAAGCGAGAACCGCTATATAAGTTTCAATTACCAATGCATTGACACCTCTCTAAAAAGTGAAAAATCTCAAAGTATTTTACATTTTTCAACACCAGGTTTTCACAACACGACCCTGCAACTGTTGTCCTAACCAAGGTGTATTTTGTGAAAGTGTATACAGACTTTTCCGTTCGACTTTCCAGGTTTGCTGGGGATCAAATAAAGTAAGTTCCGCTGGTTGATGAGGTAGAATTGCACTGACTTTCTGCCCCAAACACTCTGCTGGATTGATACTCAATGCCCGCCATAATTCTAAAGCTGTAAATTCCTCTGTTTCAACGAGATATTGCCACAGCAAAGGTAATGCTAACTCTAAACCAATTGCTCCTGGAGGTGCTTCGGCAAAAGCTTGGACTTTTTCTTCATAGCTGTAGGGTGTGTGGTCAATAGCGATCGCATCTATCACACCCGCACGTACCCCCGCACGCAACGCCACCACATCACTAGGCTTACCTAAAGGTGGATCTAAATGCAAGCTGGTGTGATAACTCTTAACAGCTTTTGTATCAAGTAAAAGGTGCATCCAGGTGGTGCTGGCGGTGATGGGTAACCCAGCAGCCTTGGCTGAGGCAATTAATTCCACGCTGCGAGCTGTGGAGACACGCATGATATGGACTGGTGTACCTATAGTTGCAACCAATTCAAGCATTGCTGCGATCGCAGTAGTTTCAGCACTGGCAGGTATTGGAGGTAAACCGAAACGGAGAGCATCTGTCCCTTCTCTCATTACACCATTTGCTGCTAACTGGCGATCGCTAGGCCAAAATGCCACCGGTTTACCCAACGGCTGGAGATACTCTAACACTCCCCGCACCAGCGCCAAATTTTCTAACGGCTTACCATCGGTAAAACCAACAACTCCAGCCGACGCTAAATCCGCCAATTCCGTCATTTGCTTTCCAGCAACATCTAAGGTGATAGCACCCCAGAGATGAAGCAAGGGAGCAGGGGAGCAGGGAAGCAGGGGAGACAAATTCTCCTCTGCCCCTCTGCCCCTCTGCCCCTCTGCCTTCTTCTGCTGTAACTGTGCCACAAGTGCAGGGTTATCAATAGCCGGGGATGTATCGGGTAAAATGCTAACTCTGGTAAAGCCGCCAGCAGCAGCAGATTGTAAGAGAGACAAGAGGGTTTCCCGTTCTTCAAAGCCTGGTTCACCGGAGTGGCTGTACAAATCCACTAACCCAGGCCCAAGAACTAATCCCTGACAATCTCTAATTTGAGTATCGGAACTGATGTCAGAAATGTGCGAAGCCACTTCTCGGATATAACCATCAGCAATCAGCACATCAAATAGTTCGTCGATTTCAGAAACTGGGTCAATCACCCGTACTTTTTGCAGCAGTTCAGTCATGAAAGTTTTTAGTTCTACTAAGCTTTATTACAATGCCCCCGCTGCTGTTTTATCTAGTACGCCTCCACCTAAGTGAGTGGTGATGTTCATCGCTTGCACTACTGGTAAACCATCAATTCCAAAAGGGTAGTCGATAACACTGACTGCACCATTACCCTGACGGAAATTCCAGAAATTTTCCAGCGATAAACCCAGAATGTGACAAAGCAACGTTTTGTTAGTAGCGTCATGAGCTACTACTAAGACTGTTTTGAATTGATTAGTTGATGCGGCTTGCACAATTAATTGCCAAGCTGCAACGCTGCGTTCCCACACCTCTTGCAAATTTTCCCCTTCAGGCATTTGCACTTCGGCGGGTACTAACCGCCAGCGCTGCAACTCTCCCGGAAACTCTTGTTCTATCTCTGTTTCTAATTTTCCTTCCCAGAGACCGTGGCTGATTTCTCTTAAACCATCTTGCAAGTCTAACTTTACATTCGGATGCTGTTTTAAGATAATCTCTGCTGTTTCTTTAGGGCGCAGCATTGTGCTACTGCAAGCAAAATCAATCGCTACCTCTTGGAGAAATTCGCCTGCTTTTTGCGACTGTTGTCTACCGTTGTCGTTGAGAGGGACATCAATTTGTCCTTGAAACCTGGTTTGGCGATTCCAGTCGGTTTCGCCGTGACGCACTAGCAACAACCGTATTCCTTGATGATCTGGTCGCAATGAGGGTAGACTTTCCCCAGTGTGTTGTGTCTGATTTAAAGATTCTAGCTGGACTGGTTCGCCCAATCCCCCAGCAAAATTTAGTACAGTGATGCCACAGTTAGATTGCTGTATTGAATGGTAACGACTTGGAGAAATTCCCAGCGCTGTGCTAATCAGGGCACGATTAATGCCGTTATGTCCCACTATAAGAATAGTTTCGCCTTGATGGTGAGACAAGGTTTCTTGCCAAAACTGCCGTGCTTGTTCATATAAAGCAAGAACGGGAAAATGTTCTCTTGTTCCCTCTGCATCATTTAGCAGCATCCGCAGTTCGTCGGGGCGTTGGTGCCAAGTGCGGTAGTCTTCGGCAAATTTCTGCTTCACTTCAGCAGTCAGCAGTGCTTCCCATAAAGGCAGGTCGATTTCTAGCAGCAAATCAGAAACTTGAATTACAGCAGATTGTTCAGCATGAGTAGCTAACTCGCTATGGATAATATCTGCTGTGTGTTTAGCTCGTTGCAGGGGACTGCTGTAAATCGCATTAAATAAAATATTGCTGAGGGCTTTGCCAACTTTACTAGCATCGTTACGACCTTTTTCGGTTAATGTTGACGCATCAGTGCGCCCTTGGATACGCCGCTCGGTGTTATAACCGCTTTGACCGTGGCGCACAATGATGACACGAGTCATCTCAAAGCCCTCCTCTATCTTGACGATTAATTCTACTGCAAAATGATTGCAGAATTATCGACTCAGGAGGGCGGATTTAGTAAAATGCGAAAGTTTATTCTCGTAGAGGAGGCAGGATGAGCAGCAAAAACTGCCGTTGTGTCAACAATATTTCCTAACAAAACTGTTTTTATTCAAGCAAAAATATTTCCTCTTTATAAATGGTCTCCTAAAATAAGGGGCTTGAGCAAATTGTTAAAGGTAAGAAAACTTCTGCCACCTGCTTGACTGACAAAACTCAAGAATTTCGCCGTAAACCCTCTTTCGTACTGCTGTTAAGTCTGTTTTTGGGAAGCAATAGCAGGTTCTTTCTTTAAGTGAATCAAAAAACTGTAGTGAGTGGAAACATTCCCACCCCTGATGTGGGTCTGGTGTGGTGGCTTACCTTTACACTAAACCCACAAGTCATTTTTGCCACAAATAAGCTATTGAGATTTAAATCAGTTTCAACAGGACTATCTGCTTTAATTGTTGGCGTATCCTTTGATAAGGCAAATAAGGCATTTACACTCAAAACTACAGCATCAACCTTTATACCTGATTAATCTCCCCTTATATCTAACTGTACTTGCAACCCATCATTCTCACTCCCCGACTGAGCCGGTGCTAAGAAAACAGAAGTATCTGGCTGTGATAATGTTTCGTTAAAGCGGATTTTTACTGGAGTTTTATTGTCTCTTCTATTATTGTTAGAGAGACTTGCTGGATTAGTTTGCTCAAAAAAGCTTCTAAAGTCATCTTGAGCTGTTCTATTATCAATTCCAAGTAAAGAATCACCAGTTAATTTGTATTGCCCTGGATTTGAGCTTGATGCTGGTGACTGTGCGTAGGCTTGGCTTCCTAAGCTTGCCAAAGCTGCCGTAATTCCCAAGAAAGCAATAATTTTGGTGTTCATTTTTTTATCCAAATTATCTTTAATATTGCTTGTCTTTATTCTCTGGGCAAATTATTTTAATTAACTCTATCGTTAGGCTCTATAACAGTAATTGTATTGCGTATATAATTAGCCAGTCAATTATTCTTGGTGTTTCAGATATTACCAAGCTATAACTTTTGTATCTTTTTGGACTGTGCGATTATCTAGTTCAGTTTCCAAGCGATCGCAGTTAAGTTCGTTGAGATATGCCAGCATTAATTCAGGGATGTTATCAGAATTCTCTTCTTTAGTCGCAATCATTCTCTGACGCAAGCCGATGCAGCGTCTACGCATCTAATCAAGGGCTTGCACAATATGAGCGATGTCTACGATAGTCACTGAGCGGCTGGTGAGCGGAGTCAAACCATGTCGTTGGCGCAGCCTCTCCAAGAGTTGTGCGGGCTACGCCTACGCATTTGTGTTAATGAGAGAAAAGCGATCGCCTGACAACAAGCTGCTTGTCTACAAGATGCTCCCCAGGAGTACGCATCTAGCTAGATTCCTTTTGATCGAATTATCATTGCTCAAAGTCAGTTAGAAAATTTGCCTATTTTTTGCTGATTAGTCTATTAATTCTCCTGTTTGTCGTAAAACCTGTTCATAAAGACTGCGGCTCACCCAATACTGAGCAGTATTAATCATGGCATCTAGTAGGGGTTGCATTTGTGTAATTATCTTTCTATTTTTTGCTAATAAGAGAATACCTAGAGTCCCAATTGCTTGTAATCCTAAACTTTGAGCTACTTGGCGTGCTTCACGTTCATCTAACAAAATTTGCCGTTCTTCAGTTTCTAGTGCTAAGGCAATTGCTTCGCGTTCACCGTTATCTAATTCTGACGGTATATTGAGTGTTATTGTTGAAACTGAGACCACTTGCAGCCATCTGTCAGCAACCGCTTGCAATACAAATTCTGATCCTGGAAAACCTGCAACAGTCGTTTCATTATACACAGCTTGGGGAATAACAATTTGCTTAAATGCAGCCTGCAAGATATCAAGGCGATTAATAGCTGCAAAATTTATCAAAGGAGTAGCGTTACAAACAACGGTCACAATCTCTAAAAACCTGCTTCAATTATCTCAATATCTTGAGCTAAATCTGCTTCATTGTAATGACGCTCAATTTTGTTTCGTCCTAACAATTTCTGAAATTCCCATACAGACAAGTTAGCTAAGTTACGTGCTTGACTAAAGGTAAAAATATTCTGTGCGTACAGATGTAAAGCTAATTCTTGGCGGATAGCTTCTTCACCTTGATTTAAGGAATCAGGTGATATTTGCAAGTTTATGGGTTGGATAAATTGACTCATTACCAACTCGTGTTAGTTAGGGTTTACTAGTTTTATCATACGAGTCACAGTCAAGCGATCGCACTGGTCATACTTGCAGTATTTTTCTTAAAGTAGCACAGTAGCGATTGAACAGCGATGTCTACGATGGTCACTGAACTTGCCGTTGGCGGGTCATCTCAGAGTTTTGTTGAGTATGTTCTTCAGTGACTTGCTGACTCAGCGTGTCAATTTTTTCTGCAATAGCTTGCAAAACAAATTGCTCAGTCGAAATTCCCTGACTGCTTGCCCATTTTTCAATCTTTTGTTGGAGTTGGGGAGGAAAGTTCATAGACGTAAATACAATTAATACTCCAATTGTAAAAGGCGATCGCCTACGACGGGCTAGGTCTAAACATTTGTGTTGACGAGAGAAAAGCGATCGCTAATCAATCTCATTCCTGTTCTAAAATCCTTTCTATATCTTGCCCCGCATAGATAATCCGCACAACTTCAATGCTTTCATCTCGCTCAAAGTAAAAAATTAGATACTTTTTAAATCCCTTAACAGCCTATTTACGTAAACCTTGTAAACGAAGATTATCCAGAGGATAACGGCTACCCATTCCAGGCATTCTTGCTAACTGTGCAAAAGTTTCTCTTACAGAGTCAAAAAATAAAAGAGCCGTGTCGGGGTTTTCTTGGGCAATGTAAGCAAAATACTCATCAATATCTAAACTGGCTTTGGGTGTAATGACTATCCGCTTTGTCATTCTTTCTCTTGATGCAGCTGGTTGATCAAGTTTGTGCGTTTTTGCTGCCACCATTCATCATTAACTTCGATTGCCTCTCCACTTTCAAGTCCTGCAATTAAAAGTTCCTCTATATGTTCTTGCGTCTTGCGTTTTTGGTCTTGAGTGATTAACTCTTGTAGATATTCGCTAACTGAACCGTAGCCACCTTCAGCCACTTGTTCTTCAATAAAGGCTTTCATCGACTCAGGCAAGGAAATATTAATGTTACTCATAACCTTGGCAGTGAGGTTGAACTATTTTTTCCATCTTATCAAGGTTGTTAGGCGTTGTCTTTGAGGAAACGTTTAACGATCGCACCTTGGTTGATGAGAAAATAGCGATGCCTTCTCTTCGAGACGCTACGCAAACGGCAACGTCTTCTCTACGAGACGCTACGCGAACGACGATCGCTCAAAACTACTAGATTGCAAACTCTATCGCCTGAACCCGCTCTTTTAATTACGAATTAATTTTTTAGCCAATCGCCACAGCAGGGAAAACGGTAAGATTGCGATCGCTAACAAAATTTGGACAAACTTACTTAACCGACGCATCCAGATAGCACGGGAAGTAGACTGGCCTTGCAAGATTGCTAGATTTTCTCGAATTGTCGCTGTAGTGGGATGATTAACTCCTAAAATGCGATCGCACATTGCCAGGGCATCGCTGTAGAGGGGTTCGGCTTCGCTGTACCGCCCTTGACTTTTGTAGAGTAAAGCTAAATTGTTCAAGCTAGTAGCGACATTGGGATGGTCGCCATCAAACAGGCGCTTTCTCATTGCCAGGGCATCGCTGTAGAGGGGTTCGGCTTCGCTGTACCGCCCTTGACTATAGTAGAGTAAAGCTAAATTGTTCAAGCTAGTAGCAACATCGGGATGGTCGCCATCAAACAGGCGCTTTGTCATTGCCAGGGCATCGCTGTAGAGGGGTTCGGCTTCGCTGTACCGCCCTTGACTATAGTAGAGTAAAGCTAAATTGTTCAAGCTAGTAGCAACATCGGGATGGTCGCCATCAAACAGACCCTTGTAAACATTTACGCATTCTTCATACCAAGGTTCTGCTAATTTATATAATCCTTGTCCCTCGTAAAACCTTCCTGTTCCCAGAAATACCCAAATTACTCGATCGTTTGGGATTGATCCTAGAGAAATTATTTGTGTCTCTTTTGGTTGCTTGTCGATCTCTGCAATTAAACGTTGTGCCAAGTCCTCAAGATGGGAAACAAAATCACTGAAAAATCCAATCTGCTTAGAATTTGGTGAATCGGGAAGGCTTTGGGCAAGGGTTATCATGGCAGTGGCAAAGGTTGTTTCTAAAACTGATTTAGTTTCGCCAGCATCGGCTAACTGGGCTTGCAAAAACCACCGCACTAAGGCATGAATTTTATAACATCTTTCTCTTTCTTCTACTTGTTGCAGCAAGTTACGCCCATAGAGTTGCTTTTTTGCTGCGTTTAATTCATCTTCTGACCAAGTTAGCTGTCTTTCTTCTTGATTTTCTGCTTCTTCTCCACCTGTTGCTACCCAAATGACCAAATCCCAAAGAATCAATGCAGGAGAAAATAAACTCAACAATTTTCCTAGTTGTTGCGCTAGTGGGTCGAGTTCTGACCAAGTTAAGTCAAAGGCGGCTTTGACTCCCAGTTGAGTTGAGTTGAGATTTTCCCGGTCTTGTAAACCTGGTTCTGCTAATTTACGTTCTTGCAATCGCCCAAACATCATATCTAAAGATATTTCTGGGTCGCCTAGTAAATAACCTCCAATTAACTCTATCCCCAAGGGCAAATATTCTAGACAGTCACAGATTGCGGTTGCGGCTTGTGGCTGGTTTTCAACTCGCCGATCTTTTTCTCCCAACAGTCGTTTTAACAGTCCTAAGGCTTTACCTGGTTCTTTTTCGGGCGAGAGAACATCTAAAGAAATTTCTTGAATAAAATTTGGGTCTAAATTTCGCAGTCGAGTAGTAATTAAGACTCGGAAGCGGGAAACATAGGGTACGACTTCGCCAAGG
Source organism: Nostoc sp. ChiQUE02 (assembly GCF_034531305.2). NCBI lineage: Bacteria > Bacillati > Cyanobacteriota > Cyanophyceae > Nostocales > Nostocaceae > Nostoc > Nostoc sp. ChiQUE02. The sequence continues at coordinate 29,637 of NZ_JAVRBN020000027.1, read as the reverse complement.
TTAGCTAAATCAGTTACGTCATCGAAGACAATTAAAATAGGCAAGGCGGAGTTAGGATATTTAGACCAACACCAGGCGACTTGTTCTTTCAGGCTTAAAAGTCTTCCTCCTAATTCTTGGGGAATCTCAAAACTGAACTGCAACCGGAAAAACTCTAAAACTTGGGCGGCGAGATTAGTTTCTCTGTCGTTAAACCAGGCAATTCCGCCATAATCTTGTTCATATCGTCTGGCGTATTGGGTAGCTAATTCAGTTTTGCCCACGCCACCCATTCCTGCTATTGCTACATAATTTCCTCGTTGCAAGTCTTTATGCACCATTGTCAGTTCCGTTTCTCGCCCGACGAAATTGACGGAACCGCGATAAGGAATAGATTTTGTGGGAGTTAACTTTGTCCGTTCCCCGTCGGACGACTTTGGTCAGTTAAAGGTTACTGGGCCGTTAAATGTATTGCCTTGAAAAAGATTCTTTATCTCATTTGCCAAATTTTGATAGTTAATACTATTTGGCTGTTGCGGCTGCGACTTCAGCGTATCGGCAAATTCTTGTATAGATTGAATAAATTTAGGATTTAGTTCAGCTTTTGCTGCTTGTGCCAATTCCTCTACAGCTTGAGTTACTTCAGGATTATCTTGAGCCGCAGATTGCACCTCTAGTACAGCCTTACCATAGTCAAGTGGTTGCTCTGGTGCTTTCTCAATAGCAACTACAGTCTGGGGAGACTGTTTTTTGAGCGTGACGAGAAACTTGCCAGCCTTATCCCATAAAGCTTCGCCTACTTTTTCGCCCGTTTTTTCTAAGGCTTTGGTGGCAATTATAGTGCCAACAGCGATCGCCGCAGTTTCAAGTATCATATCCTGCCCCGACTATGTGTATCCTATTTACTTAATTAACACACCGCTTTTGTTCTAAATTCCGCAACTAAGTTAAAAAAACCCAGCTTTTACTCAACGTTAGGGATTTTCTATAGTCCAGCGTTACTTTCTCAATTTATTGCCTGTGATATCTAGGCTTTTTGAATTGCTTTTAAGTTATTAAAATAACGAGTTTAATTACCACCACTACGATTTTCGTTACAAACAACATAATTTTCGTTACATTATTACGAGTTTGTTACTAAAATAACAAGTTTAGTTACCACCACTACGATTTTTGTTACAAATATCATAATTTTCGTTACAATGTTACGAGTTTAGTTACCACCACTACAATTTTCGTTACAAACATCATATTTTTAGTTGATATTGCTGATTCTATCGTTACATTCAACACCAAGTTTGTGGATTTTACTCAACCAAAATCAAGCTTTAATAAGGCAAGCTAGCTCTAGAACACAATAAAAAGAACATAATTATGCCTCGTCAAAAGCGTACACATCGCGTTCTAGAAAAAGCTGAATTGAGAATGGCCGGACTCAAAGCAATTGATCCCAGTATGGATTTTGGGGATGCTCGCAACTTACAAAATATTACACAAGTAATTCAGCAGTACCGTAGCAAAATAGATGCTTATAATACCACTCTGGCTGTGATTGACTCTTACAAAAATGAGATGAAAGAGTTGGAAACAACTTTGAGCGACTTGACGGAAAAAATGCTCCTTGGAGTTGCCTTTAAGTACGGCAAAGATAGCCGTGAATATCAAATGGCAGGTGGTGTTCGCAAAAGCGATCGCATCCGTAAAAGCACAGCAACACGCTTAAGGACGACTCTAAAGGAATCAGCCAGTGAGAATACTAAAACTGCATCATAGTCTTAGTGGACTGGATGAAGCGATCGCAGAATAAATTGTTAGGAAATTGAGTCTAAATTGAGTCAGAGACTCAATAAATGCATTCTCGTATGGAGTATGGAAACGAGGAAAACTCTGTACTCCCCACTTTCTATTATCCGGCTTTTTTCCAAGGAAGCTTCACTGTAAATCGACTACCTTTCCCTAACTGACTTTCGGCATGGACAGTACCACCGTGCAACTCTACAATTCTTTGCACCATTACTAATCCTAAACCAGTGCCTGGGGAACGATGGATAGAGGCATTTTCAACCTGGACAAAAGGTTGAAATAATTTGAAAAGGTCATCGGAAAGCATACCAATACCCGTATCGACCACGCTGAAAAAGATATATTCATTTGTAGAATTTGGCTGGACTTCAATCCAGACTTCGCCTCCTTCTTTAGTAAATTTGATCGCGTTAGTCAACAGGTTGATAAATACTTGGCGAATACGGCGTTCATCGACTTGGATGGGTTCGAGTTCTTCAGGTACTTGTACTCTCAGCCGGATATTTTTTTGGAACGCCAGATGTTTGACAAAACTCAGGCTAGAGTCACATAATTCCTGAATCGAAGTAGCAACAAGTTGCAATTCTATCTTGCTGGATTCGGTGTCGGTAAGGTCAAGGATCTGGTTAATCAATTCTAGTAAATTCTTACCGCTGGATTCGAGGATATTTAGAGACTGACGCTGTTCTTCACTCACAGGGCCGTACACTTCATATTGAAGTGCCTCTGTGATTCCCAGAATGGAGTTTAAGGGAGTCCTGAGTTCATAGCTGATGTTTCCTAAAAAGGTGCTTTTGGCACGATTTGCGATTTCGGCAGCTTCTTTAGCCTCACGCAAAGCGGATTCTGCACGTTTGCGATCGCATACTTCTAAAGTCAGGGCGACAAATTGAGTTATTGAGCTAATGAAGTTTTGCTCACTCAGTTCCCATATTCGGGGAATACTAACCTGCTCATACAATACCGTTCCTACCACTTCGCCGCCAACCCAAATAGAGGTATTAATTAGGGATAGGATGTTATTTGGTTCTAGAAGTTCATCCCATAATTCTTGTACCCGTGGATCGGTGTGAGTGTCAGTGATGGTGATGGTACGGGCAGATGCCAAAGCTCTAAAGTAGATTGGATAATCTGCAAGGTTGCGTTCTAGACCTGCCGAATGTCTCTGGTCGCTACGTTCATAGAGACTTATACATTGTAGTTTGGTGCGATCGCTATTGAATAACCATACACTGACTCGTTCTATTTCTAAAGCATTTGCTGCTTTCTCGGTAATGACTTTGAATGCCGTTTCCAGATTACCTTCTGAAATCGCTTTGTGATTTGTCAGTTCTAGCAGTACTTGACTATGCTGGCTTAGTTTTCGCTCGCTGTTAATGCGTTCTTGAATCTCTTGCTGTAATTCTTGAGTTTGCTGCTTAACTTGCAATTCTAACTCTTCATTTTTGGTAATCTGTGCAGTAAAGGTTTTGCATAACTGCTGCATCATCTCGTTAAAAGATCCACCCAGTATCTCCAACTCTTTAATGCCCTGTACTTTCATCACTGAGTCTTCGCTATTGGTAAAATCGACTAAATCTTTTGTCGCCGTGCTGAAGTACAGAATTGGCTGAGTTATCCAACGGGCGGTGATAATTCCCAGTAAAGTAGCTAATCCTAATGCTCCTAAACAGAGAAAAATTATGGTTTGAGTGTTGCGATCAATCTGTCCCATAAAGTCTGCTTCTGGGACAGCCACCACAATCAACCAGTTGACATTTGGTTCGCCTTGTAACGGTCTAACTTCTAAAAATTGTCGTTTGCCGTTAAAGGAGAAATCTAGTTGCTGTAAACTTTGAATCTGGTCAAAGTTAGTAAATTTAGTTGCTAAATATTTAGCAGTTGCTTGAGTAAAGGAATTCCCGCTCTGGGAAGCTGCTAACCTAATGGGTTTACCATTTTGTAAGCGGAATGGTTCTTCGGTTGTGGAACTTGCTATTAATAGCCCCGATCGCTCGATAATAAAAATTTGCCCAAACTTGCCAACTTTAATATTTTGCAGCAAATCCCCAATTTCTGATAAGTGAGTTAGAGTGCTGTTGACTCCGAGTAACTGACCTTGTGAGTTATATATAGGTTGAGAAGCACTAATAAAAAGTGTTGGTTCGGTGAGGGGTGTGAAAATCTGACTAAAGCTGAATTTTTTGGCGTTAACTGCTGTTTGATAATCAGGACGCGATCGCGGATCATAGTTTTTGATCACTTCTGGTAGTTGGGTACGTTGACCTTGAGAGTCAATTCTGTAGGTGTAGAGGTCGTACCCAGTTGACTTGTCGGCTTTTCTGAGTAAAAATTGGCGATCGTTGAGCTTCTCAACCGTTAGGTGTTCTTGCTGTTCATTGCTTGCCGTTAAGCCCAATGCATCTGGAAATAACTTTAACTGCTCTATTAAGTATGACTCCCAGGTTGCAAGATTTTCTATCTTCAGCAACCCCATGTCAATGATATTTTGATTACTGCGTAGTACTTGACGTGGGGTTGAGAGATAAGTCTGTAAATTCTGCTCTACTCGATTGGCAACTTCATGACGCAATTCGCTAGCTACCTCATTGACTGCCTTTTGCCCATTGCCAATTGATAAGTATGCAGTCAATCCCACAGCTAGCAAGATTTGCAGCAGAAACAACGCTATCAGGATGCGATTTAGAGGTACGCCTTTGAACAGGGAAAAAACACCACTTTGCCCAGTATTTTTGTTCATCTGCCCACTCTCCATGCTACCCCTTTCTGTCCTTTAGTACTAAGTACAACACCTCGACTTCGCTGTCCTGTGGGCTTATGCATAGTTTGTACTCAGTCGGGTCAAGTGCCAATATACCACTTATGGCAAAAGAACAAAATGTTAGTTAACTGCACCTGTAGATTTTACCAGCCAAAATATTACGATCTTCAAAGGGATTGGGGACTGGGGAAGAAGCATGGGAGCACGGAGTAGGGGGAAAATTCCTCTCCTCTGCACCCCGCACCCCGCCCCTCTGCCTCTTCCTCAGTCCCCTGATTGGTAATTTAAATTAAAAATAAAAAACAAAAATAATTGAAGCAAGCATTACTTATTCATCGTGCTGATGAGTAAGTAATGTAAGGCTGATAAATATGAAATAAATTGATGGAAAACTGGATCAATTCATAGCTAATTGAGATTTATGAGTTCTAACTGGTGTTCTTAACGAAATCTAACTGTAGACAGATGAAATTTGAAACGTTACTGTTAATGGGAACGTCTTTTTTTGTGTTTAGGCTATATTCAAGTCTAGGCGCTAGAGAAAAGGAGTTAATCAATTAAAGATTGCTCTTAATTGTACTGCATACTGTCCACAGCCAGCCCCAAGACATAGGTTTTATTACTCATGCTCAACGTATCCACTCACAACTCTCAACAAAATCAGCAATTAATTGACAATGCTGACTGGAACGTTATTGAAACGGAGTTTAACCCGACGCAGTTACATCACAAGGAAACAGTTTTCACTCTTGGTAATGGGTTGTTGGGAGTGCGGGGTACGTTTGAGGAAGGGTATTCCCAGGATTTTCCAGCCACACTCATCCACGGTGTTTATGATGATGTGACAATTGCTAATACCGAACTAGTAAACTGTCCCAACTGGCTGCCATTGGTGGTGAAAGTAGCTGGCGAACGCTTTAGCATGGACAGTGGTGAGATTCTTAACTATGAACGTCGCCTCGATCTGCGCTTAGGTTTAGTTAGTCGTGATGTCCGGTGGCGTAGTCCTAGTGGTCATACCCTAGATTTTCACTTCCAGCGTTTCACTAGTTTAGCAGACCAACATGTTTTAGCGATTCGCGCTCAAATTACATCCGTAGACTTTGAGGGTGAAATTACCATCGAAGCAGGATTTGACAGCGAACCACATAACCAAGGCGTTAAACATTGGCAAACCTTAAACCAAGGTGGCATAGATCAGATTATCTGGCTAAATAGTCAAACCCTCCACTCAGGTATTCAACTTGGAATGGCGGCTAAGTTAGTGGTAGATGGTGACGAGACTACATCGGTGAGCGTCGAAAATGCTTCTAGTTCTCCCACTTTGATAACCACCTTAGAGTTATATCCAGGAAAAACGACGACTGTAGAAAAGATTGTCACCCTGTTTACTTCACGAGAGACAAAAATTCCCGTTGCAGCAGCTCTACAAAGGCTCGCTGATGAACCCAGATATACGACCCTATTGGCTGCTCACATTGCTGCATGGGAGCAAGTGTGGCAAGACAGTGACATTATTATAGAAGGCGATCGCTTGGCTCAATTGAGCGTCCGTTACAATCTCTTCCAATTACTAGCTGTAACACCGCGTCACGATGACCGAGTCAGCATCCCTCCCAAAACCCTATCTGGTTTTGCCTATAGCGGACACATCTTTTGGGATACGGAAATATTCATTCTTCCCTTCCTCACCTTAACTCAACCAGCTCTAGCGCGTAACTTGCTCACCTACCGCTATCACACCTTACCAGGAGCTAGACGCAAAGCCCAAGAAGCAGGTTATCAAGGAGCGATGTTTGCTTGGGAAAGTGCCACTACTGGCGATGAAGTGACTCCGCGCTGGGTACCAGCTCCTAACGGTGAATTAATCCGCATCTGGTGTGGTGACATTGAAGTGCATATCACCGCTGATGTCGCTTATGCAGTTTTACACTACTGGCAGGCTACCAACGATGATGAGTGGATGCGGGATTATGGCGCGGAAATTATCCTAGATACGGCTGTTTTCTGGGAAAGTCGGGTGCAGTGGAACCAAGAGCGCCACAGCTATGACATCTTAGATGTGATTGGCCCTGATGAAAATCACGATCGCGTTGATAATAATGCCTTCACCAATCTGATGGTACAGTGGCATTTGCAGTCAGCTTTGGGACTATGGGACTGGCTCAAACAAGCTTACCCTGAAACTTCAGCACAACTGGTCCAAAAACTCAATTTAACCACAGAGCGTCTGCACCGTTGGGCGGAAATCCAAGAGCGTCTATTTGTAAATGAAGATGCCCAAACGGGTTTAATTGAGCAGTTTGAAGGCTTTTTCCAGCTAGAAGACGTTAACCTGGCTGATTACGAACCGCGCAGCAAATCTCTGCAAGGTTTGTTGGGAATTGAAGCCACAAGCCAAAAGCAGATTCTCAAGCAGCCAGATGTGTTGATGCTCCTGTACTTACTGCGCGAACGTTATGACCATCAAACCCTCGCCACCAACTGGGACTATTACAACCAGCGCACCGACCACAGTTATGGTTCTTCACTAGGCCCAGCCATTCACGCCATCTTAGCTTGCGACCTTAATAAACCAACCGAAGCCTATACACACTTTCTGCGATCGGCCTTGGTAGACTTGGAGGATGTGAGACTGAACGCCGCCGAAGGGATTCACGCTGCCAGTGCTGGAGGAGTATGGCAAGCGGTAGTTTTCGGGTTTGGCGGTATTCGGATGACTCAGTTTGGCCCCGTTGCCTGTCCCAACCTACCACCTAACTGGACGCGTTTGAAGTTTCGCCTGCAATGGCGTAACGAGTGGTATGATTTCGACTTACAAGCCGAAACAGAAGTCAAGGTTCCCATCTTGGAAGATACACGCTCAAAAACTAGTGAGGTTATCTTCGAGTTGGATGAAGTTTTAATTGATAGTTCAGAGTTTCACTTGTAGAAAGGACAGTTTAAAAGTCTTGTGAGGTGGGCATTTTGCCTATTTCATCTTAATGTCCGTCTAATTGCTTCCCATACAGCGGTTTTCAATTGAAACCGCTGTATTGACTAAAAAAGGCGTAGGTGTGAATAAATGCTGGTGTTGTGAAGGTAATTTTCTCTGGTGATATACTGAACATCTAAGTATGATTTAGAGCAGAAAATCTCTGTTCAGAATACTTAAGAGATGGGAACTCTAGCTAATAAGCTTAATTACAGTATCCCATCTAACACTGCCAATCATGTCCCATCCTGCTCATGCCACTTTGGGCCAATCTTCTTACCCTCGCTTGACTAGAAGCCTGAGTGCTGTTGAAAGTTGGGGCTTTGGTTTGACAGCTCATATTTCTTGGACAGCATTGGTTCCAGCAATTCATGCTGCTCTTGGTTCCCAAGCTATTTTTGTCTGGATACCCGCAGTGATTTTCGGAATGCTGCTCAACTATCAGGTAAAACGCTTGGGTATGCATTTTATGAATGTGGCAGGAGGAACACCTAACTATGCTAGCAAGCTACTGCAACACTACCCAGGACTTGCTAACTATGCAGCAATTGGATACCTGCTCAATTGGGTTTCCTACTTAGCAGTTAATACAATCGTACTCAAAGATTTAATCAAAGTGAATTTGGAGGCGCTGGGTATTGCTTGTCCAGATATATTTCTGGAGATTAGCTTTACACTGTTGCCGTTTATAGTGGCGTTTAGTGGTACTCGTGCCCTGAGTATTTTACATTTGTTCTTTATAATTCCAGCCTTTGGACTGCTAATCATCTTTTGTGTGCAAGGTCTCTGCTGGTTAGCCTTTTCTCCCGTTAGTCCTGGGTTTTTTCCTAGCAATTGGTCACCTTTTAACTTCGTGGATTGGGCAAAGTGGTTCTTTTTCGTCACTTATGCAACCTACAGCTGTGAAACGGCTTCTTCCTTTGTCGCCGATAGCCGCCGCCCTAGTCAAACACTACGTTTTCTCGACGTTGCAGCTTGGATGATGCCACCGATCTTTTTGGGGGGATCTTGGGTAGTGATGCGGTTAGCAACAGATCCAAACCTTAAAGACAATGCTTTCCTGAATCTTGTAGCGGCTTCCCTACCTTTTTGGGGAAGATTCGCTGGTGTAAGTGTTTCTTTCTTGCTAGTAGCTGCAAGTCTTTTAGGTTCGGCAACAGTCGTTTCTAATTGTCCGCGAATTTTGTATCAGTTGGCCTTAGATAAACACATCTCACCAGTATTTGCCGTTGTCTCACGTCGGGGTGTGTTTGTTCCAGCATTGACATTGACACTAGTGTTGTGCTTAATCTATCTGATTTGGGGAGATGTAGCGCGAATCGTAGCCGTTGGTAACATCGGCTGGTTTGTCTCCTTTATGTTACTGCATCTAGGGCTTTGGCTCCGGCGCGATCGCCAAGAAGTTTTGTTCCCTCGGATATCTCTGGGCATTCTGCTGTTAGAAGTTGTGGTGCTGTTGGTGGGTGGACTAGCCTGGGGTTGGCTCAACTTGCTCATTGGGTTATTATTTCCTATTGGTGTCATGGGAATAGATGCGGTGATTCGCCGTGTGAATTTCCCTCCGTTCCATCCCAGTTGGTGGATGCGGCGATATCGCAAACCCTCTGTGGTAATCATCAAAGACTCAGTAATTCTTCAGGTGAGCATCCTGATTTTTTTACTGTGCAGCGCCGTGGGAGTTGGCTGGTTATTTGGTGTCAAACTTAATAAAGTGGCAACTGCGGGCGGTGAAAATATATTTGTGGTGTTGCTGATGAGCGTGGCATTTGTGGGAGTTGCGATCGCTTGTTGGACAAGTTTACCTCAAGTGGTGGCGATCGCAGAAGCCCGTGAAGCTGCCGAACACCTGTTTACTGTCGCCCAGGATGGTATTTTAGTCGTAGACGATCAAGGCATTATCCGGCAAGCTAACCCAGCGACTGAATCGTTCTTTGGTGTCAACCCATCTGAGTTGCGGGGAAATTACCTCAACAAATGGCTACCCGCATTAGTCTACTATCCAGACCAGTGGACAAAGCGTAGTGAACAAAACCTCATCGGTAATGGGAAAAACAGAACTCTGGAAGTTTCCATTTCAGACCGACCCCATCAGGATTTTCAGGAATATGTCGTCATTCTCCACGACATTACGCAGCGCAAACAAGCAGAGCAGATATTGCGATACTCAGAAGCACAATTGCGCCAAGAAGCAAAGCAGCTAGCATCTCAATTAGTGCAGAGTGAAAAAATGTCCAGTTTGGGGCAGTTGGTAGCAGGTGTAGCGCACGAAATCAACAACCCAGTAAACTTTATTTATGGCAACATCACCCATGCCAATCAATATATCCAAGATTTACTGAGACTGCTGCAACTATATCAGCAAAACTATCCTCATCCAGTAACGGAAATTCAAAAAGAAACAGAAGCGATCGACTTAAATTTCCTGATTGCAGACTTGCCAAACTTGCTCACTTCGATGACAGTTGGTGCCGAACGAATCACAGAAATTGTCCTATCTCTGCGAAACTTTTCCCGGTTAGATGAAGCAGAAATGAAAGCTGTGAATATCCATGAGGGTATAGATAATACGTTGATGATTCTAGAACATCGCCTCAAACCTAAATCTAACAATCAAACAATTGAGGTGATTAAAGAGTACGGCGATCTACCATTAGTAGAATGTTACGCTGGACAACTGAATCAAGTATTTATGAATCTTCTAGCAAATGCGATCGATGCTTTAGAAGAGTCATTAGTCATTAGTCATTCGTCATTTGCAACCGACAAAGGACAAACTACTAATGACAGAGGACAAATTCGCATTCACACCCAACTAACTAACCAAAAGCAAGTAGTTATTCGGATTGGCGACAATGGTTTGGGTATTCCAGAAGTTATACAAAAACACTTATTTGAACCATTTTTTACGACTAAACCAATTGGTAAAGGTACTGGGTTGGGTTTATCTATTAGTTACCAGATTATCACCCAAAAACATCAGGGAAAATTAGAATGTATTTCTGCTCCTGGGCAGGGGACAGAATTTGTAATTGTAATTCCGCTAAATCAGCAAGCTATCTAATTGTCGACATCATCCTACGTAGTTAAAAATTTAACTAAAGTAGAATGATTAACTTTGCTCGAAAGGGTAAAAAGTCGCTGCTCAAACTTGGTAATGGTGATATAGTTACTCCAATCGGTTCTGATGGGAAGCAGCCATCGGACGCAAGGGGGAAAGTCCGGTGTAAATCCGGCGCTGTCCCGCAACTGTGAACCAAAATTAGGTGAGTCAGGATGCCCGCCGGTTAGAATCAATTCGTTTACATAAATCTGCGAGGTACAGATTATGAAAAGAAAAAAACAGGCGTTAGTCAGTCTAACCCTGATGGGAGTTATCAGTTTTTATCTAGTAGTTGGTTTACCCAAACCTGCCTACGCCATGCACATTATGGAAGGTTTTTTACCCGTGCAGTGGGCAATTTTTTGGTGGATTGTGGCATTACCATTTTTTCTACTCGGATTGCGTAGTCTGACTCGCATTACCCAAGCTAACCCGGAACTGAAACTACTGCTGGGTTTGGCTGGTGCTTTCACTTTCGTGCTGTCAGCGTTAAAAATCCCTTCCGTTACAGGTAGTTGTTCTCATCCTACGGGAACAGGGTTAGGTGCGGTGCTGTTTGGCCCTCTGACTATGTCGGTTTTGGGTAGCTTAGTATTGTTGTTTCAAGCTTTGTTGCTGGCGCATGGCGGCTTGACGACGCTGGGGGCAAATGCTTTTTCGATGGCGATCGCTGGACCATTTATGGCTTACTGGATATATAATCTCACAATAAAGTTGGGTGGTAAACAAAAAATCGCCATATTTTTAGCAGCTGCGATCGCAGATTTACTCACCTATATTATCACTTCTATTCAACTCGCCCTGGCTTTTCCTGCACCTGTTGGCGGGTTTATCGCTTCGTTTACTAAATTCGCCGGAATTTTTGCCATTACTCAAGTTCCCTTAGCAATTAGTGAAGGATTGCTAACTGTGTTGGTGTGGAACTGGCTGCAATCTTATAATCCTCAAGAATTGGAATTGTTGAAATTAATCAAGCAGGGGCGTCAAAGCAATGAGTCAATCTAAAAAAGGGTTGAGTAACTGGTTGTTGGTAGTAGCAGTTATAGCTTTAGCGGTTGCACCGTTAATATTTGTGTGTGGTGGAGAATTTGCTGGTTCCGATGACAAAGCCGAAAAAGCAATTACTGAAATACAACCTGGATATAAACCCTGGTTTAAATCATTTTTTGAACCAGCTAGTGGGGAAATAGAAAGCTTATTATTTGCTTCCCAAGCAGCTTTAGGTGCTGGAGTAGTTGGTTATGCAATTGGGTTGTATAAAGGACGTTCCCAACAACAGAAACGTGAAGAATGAGCCTGCAAATAGACACTTTAGCTTATACTAATCGACTGCGAAGATTGCCACCAGAACATAAACTAATTTTTGCATTTACTACTCTTGCTATTTCCATTGCTGCCCATCCGCTAGTGCAAATTTTAATAGCGCTTTGGATGGGCATTTGGACAGTTATTTATGCAAGAATACCGGCTGGTGTTTATTTCCGCTTGTTAATGTTCACCATAGTTTTTTGTTTGACAAGTTTACCAGCACTGATGGTGAATGGAGTTGCGATGTCTACGACGGGCTACGCCTACGCTGATTTGCCAAGCGTACAATTAGATTCGTGGTATGGACTAACTCTCGGACACTTCTATATTTATATCAGTCATGGAGGCAGTATTCAAGCATTTAGAATTTTAACCAGAGCATTAGCCTCTGTCTCTTGCCTATATTTTCTCATGCTAACTGTTCCTTTCACGGAAATATTACAAACTCTGCGTTCCTTGCGATTTCCAGTGCTTTTAACCGATTTATTATTACTAATGTATCGGTTTATTTTCATCCTGCTGAACACAGCCGATGAATTGTGGACAGCACAAAATTCTCGTGGTGGCTACCGCACTCTTGCTAGTGGGATGAAGAGTTTAGCGCTACTAATCGGGCAACTATTACAGCGAACCTTACAACGATATAGTCAGTTTTCTCTCGGATTGCAAGCACGGGGTTTTGTGAGTGAATTTCGAGTTTGGCATCCCCGCCGCTATCATCCCCAAGCGCGATATATCATCGAAGCAATTTGCGGGTGTCTAGGATTAATAGGATTAGAATTTTGGCAAAATGCAGGAATATTTACTAGAATTTGAGCAGGTAAGTTACACCTATCCAGGCTCACAGGAATCAGCTTTGAATGGTGTAACATTGAAGATTCCATTTGGTAAAAAATGTGCGTTAATTGGTCAAAATGGTTGTGGTAAAACTACACTATTCTTATTAGCTAATGGCTTATATAAACCTAATACCGGTATTGTCCGTTGGCGTGGTGAGCCGTTAATCTATAACCGGAATTATCTTAGTAACTTACGGCAGAAGATTGGACTAGTATTTCAAGATCCAGAACAACAATTAGTAGCTTCTACTGTTGAAGAAGATATATCTTACGGTTTGTGTAATTTGGGTTTGCCAGAACCTGAAATTAAAGACCGAGTAGAGCAAGCATTAGTTGAATTTGGGCTAACTGATTTAGCAGAAAGACCAGTACATCACCTGAGTTTAGGGCAGAAAAAGCGAGTTTCTATAGCTGATGTGATGGTGTTGCAACCGGAACTGTTGGTGTTGGATGAGCCAACTGCCTATTTAGATATAAAACATACTCGTAACTTGATAGCAACTTTGAAAAAGATTCATCGGGATGGAACTACTTTAGTAATGGCAACCCATGATTTAGATTTAGTTTACCGCTGGGCAGATTGGGTTTTTGTCATGGATAAAGGGCGGCTGATGCTAGAAGGTAAACCACAAGATGTATTTAATCAGCGTCCACTTTTAGAAGAGTTAGAGTTGGGCGTACCATTAATATATGAGATGTTATTTGATGGGCTATCTGCTGAGGAAGAAGTAGTTATAGAACGAGTGCGACAACGGATATTAGAGCTATTTCGTAATTTTTCATGATTATACAGGAAACAGAGTAATGTTGAAGGTTTTTGCTGATCGTGGTGGTACATTCACAGATATTGTCGCTGTTACTAATAATCAATCAATTATAGATGGACTCTCAAAACATCCTGAACGTTTTTTAATTGTTCCTCTGCCTAATCAACAATGGATTATAGTCTATAAACTACTTTCAGAAAATCCCGAACAATATCAAGATGCAGCCATCCAAGGTATTCGGGATATCATAGGTATTTCTAGCAACGAACCCATTCCTAATGAAGAGATAGAAGTGGTAAAAATGGGGACAACAGTAGCAACAAATGCGCTGTTAGAAAGGAAAGGCGATCGCGTCGTTCTTCTCATCACGAAAGGATTTAAAGATGCGCTGCGAATCGGCTACCAAAACCGTCCTAACATCTTTGCTCGTCATATCATTTTACCAACCATGCTTTATGAGCAAGTGATTGAGATAGACGAACGCTATGATGCCCACGGAAATGAATTAATACCCATAAATATTGAACAAGTCGAAAGTGACTTACAAGCAGTTTACCATACAGGAATTCGGAGTTGCGCTATTGTTTTTATGCACAGCGATCGCTATCCGAATCACGAACAACAAATAGCCAAGATTGCCCAAGGAATCGGCTTTACTCAAATATCCGTATCCCATCAAGTTAGTCCGTTAATGAAGTTGGTTAGTCGAGGAGATACAACAGTAGTCGATGCTTATTTAACTCCTATTCTCCGTCGCTACGTCAACCAAGTAGCGAGTCAGTTACCCGGAGTCAAATTAATGTTCATGAAATCTGATGGCGGTTTAGTTGCAGCCGAACAATTTCAAGGAAAAGATAGTATTTTAAGTGGTCCGGCTGGCGGTATTGTTGGCGCAGTTCAAACTAGCAAAAGAGCAGGTTTCGAGTTAGTTATTACCTTTGATATGGGAGGGACAAGTACAGATGTTGCCCATTTTAAAGGAGAGTATGAACGACAACTAGATTCGGAAATTGCTGGCGCACGGATGCGAGTTCCTGTATTAGCAATTAATACCATTGCTGCTGGTGGTGGTTCAGTTCTATTTTTTGATGGTTCTAGTTATCGTGTCGGCCCAGCATCTGCTGGATCAAATCCTGGGCCTGCTTGTTATCGACGTGGCGGGCCATTAGCGGTTACTGATGCCAATGTGATGTTAGGCAAAATTCACCCACAATATTTTCCCTCAGTTTTTGGCATTGATGGCAATTTACCTTTAGATAAAGATACTGTTATTCAGAAATTTACACAATTAGCCCAAGACATTCAACCCGCTACATTAAATCATTGTACTCCCGAACAAGTAGCCGCTGGATTTATTGCGATCGCAGTGGAAAATATGGCGAACGCAATTAAAAAAATCAGTCTGCAACGCGGTTATGATGTTACCCAATATGTGCTTTGTTGTTTTGGTGGTGCAGGTGGGCAAGTTGCGTGTTTAATTGCCGATACCTTAGGAATGAAACAAATCTTTTTACATCCTTATGCTGGCGTTCTGTCTGCTTATGGAATGGGATTAGCTGATATTAGGGCGATTAGAGAAGGGGGAGTTGAACAACCTTTAACTCAAACATTAATCCCTAAATTACAGCAGTTAATGGAGACTTTAGAAACTCAAGCTAGAAGTGAAATAGATGAAGCGCATAGTCAAGTTGAAATAATCCGGAAAGCCAACTTAAAATATGATGGGACTAACTCTACCTTGACCGTTAATTTTGCTGACAATGTAGTATTGATGCGACAAGAATTTGAGATTGAACATAAATCTCGCTATGGTTTTATTCAATTAGAGAAAACTTTAATTGTCGAATCCGCCTCAGTAGAAGTAATTCAGAAGATGGATACTCCCGAAGAACCTTTAACCATTTGTAATCGACCTTTAGATGAAACCCCCTTATCTGTTGAAACAGTTAGGATGTTTACTACTGATCAATGGCATGATACTCCTGTTTATCGACGGGAAGATTTACAACCAGAAGATAGTATTGATGGGCCTGCGATCGTTGTCGAAAAAATTAGCACAATTGTAGTGGAATCTAACTGGAATGCCAAATTAACTGCACAAAATCATCTGATTTTACAGCGTAAATATCGATGAATTTATTAGGCTTCGCCTGCATTTGCAGCATAATCAATATAAATTACCTTAATCTGTAAAAATATATAGACTCGGATTTTTATTATATATTTGCGTTTTTTATAAAAAGGAGTTAAAAATGTATACAACATCTCAAGCTGATCCCATTCGATTAGAAATATTTAAAAATCTCTATCAATTTATCGCCGAACAAATGGGAATTGTGTTACAAAACACGGCCACATCTGTGAATATTAAAGAGAGGCTGGATTTTTCCTGTGCTATTTTTGACTCATCGGGATTATTAGTAGCAAATGCCCCCCATATCCCTGTACATTTAGGTTCAATGAGTGAAAGTGTCCGCAGTTTAATTAATGATAAAGGCGACACCCTAAAACCGGGAAATGTCTATCTATCTAATAACCCCTATAATGGCGGAACACATCTCCCTGATGTCACTGCAATTACCCCTGTATTCTTGGAAAGTAGTGAAAATAATCTACCTACTCCCCTCTTTTTTGTTGCTTCTCGTGGACACCAAGCAGATATCGGTGGAATTACTCCCGGTTCTATGCCTCCCCACAGTACCACAGTAGAAGAAGAAGGAATTCTTTTTGATAATTTCCTCTTGGTTGAAGAGGGAAATTTTCGAGAATCCGCAGTAAGACAGCACCTGTCAAATCATACTTACCCTGCTCGTAACCCTGACCAAAATATAGCTGATTTCAAAGCACAAATTGCCGCAAATGAACGGGGAGTTCAAGAACTTTCTAAAATGGTTTCACAATACAAGCTCAATACTGTTCAAGCTTATATGACATTTGTGCAAGCTAATGCTGAAGAGTCGGTTAGACGAGCGATCGCAGTTCTCAAGGATGGCTCATTTACTTATAAGATGGATAATGGAGCACAAATTCAAGTTAAAGTGACGATTCACCCAAAAAACCGCAGTGCTACTATTGATTTTACTGGAACTTCTCGGCAACTAAATAGTAATTTTAATGCTCCCAAAGCTGTAACTCAAGCAGCAGTCTTATATGTCTTCCGGACTCTAGTTGATGATAATATTCCTCTCAATGCTGGGTGTCTTAATCCTTTAGAAATTATTATACCGGTTGGCTGTATGCTCAACCCAACCTATCCAGCAGCAGTAGTAGCGGGTAATGTAGAAACTTCTCAAACTATTGTTGATGCTTTATATGGTGCTTTAGGTGTCATGGCTGCTTCTCAAGGAACGATGAATAATTTTACTTTTGGTAATGAGGAATATCAATATTATGAAACTATCTGTGGCGGCTCTGGGGCAGGAATTGATTTTGATGGAACTGATGGTATCCATTCCCACATGACTAACTCCCACTTGACCGATCCAGAAGTTTTAGAAAGCCGTTATCCTGTACTTTTAGAAAGCTTTAATCTTCGTTCTGATAGCGGTGGTAAAGGAAAATATTCGGGTGGTAATGGAGTTGTCCGCCGCATTCGATTTCTAGAACCGATGACAGCTAATATTCTCTCTGGTCATCGGGTTGTTCCTCCTTTTGGATTAAATGGTGGGGAAGCAGGAAAAGTAGGACGCAACTGGATAGAACGTCAGAATGGAATTGAAGAGAATTTAGACAGCACAGCAACAGTAGAGATGGAAACTGGAGATGTTTTTGTGATCGAAACTCCTGGTGGCGGTGGCTTTGGGAAATCCTAATACCATTTACCAAAATTTTGCAACACTGGACTCACCAAAATCTAAAAGCCAAAATTAGTATAAGCTGGCTTAAACTTCCCCAAAAAATTAAGCATAGCTGAAACTACAACATCAGGTGACTCAATCAAGAAGCCATGACCACCACGTTCGATGACTACAAGTTCAGCATTGGGAATACCTTCAACAAGTTGCTGAGAAAATTTTAGTGGAGTGAGAATATCTTGTTTACCAACCAAAACTAAGGTAGGACAACGAATTTCTTGGAGACTATTTGTTGTGTCACTACCAAGGATGGCTTGGCTGTGATGATAAAGTGAATGAGTCGCAGGCGGGAAAGGATATCTGATAGCAAATTCAATCAGACCTTCGATCATTCCCGGAATCGAGTAGAATGCATCTGTAAATATCCAGGGCAATACGACTTTTTCATAAAGTTTTAGGTCTACATTACTAGGAAGTTCGCCCCAAGTCTCGATGATGCTGTTGAATAATGCATCACCCTTTGCCAAAGATGAGAGTAGCATCAGACTTTTTACCTTTTCAGGGTGTGCTAACACTAGCTCTTGGGCTATCTGACTACCCATTGAATGACCTGCTAAATGCACCTGATTAATTCCGATGCGATCGAGCAATCCTGCTACGTCACTAGCCATCTGTTTCAAACTATAGGGACTTTCGGGAGCAGAACTTCTCCCCATACCTCGGTTATCTAAGCGAATGACTTGATACTGCGAAACCAGCGATGGCATAATTAGCGACCAATAGGCATGATCGCAAAGAAAGCCAGCTATTAATAGTAAAGGCTCACCCGTTCCCTTAATGTCGTAGAACAAATCAATCCCGTTAATCTGAACCTTGGGCATAGTAAATGATTCTGCTAAACCTTATTTTGAAGCAGGGATAGACAAGGCTATACTGCTATGTCTTGAATTTCTCGTCCACTGGAATCTGATAGCCGTTGGCGAGGCGATTGGTCATGTTGGCAGTAGCTGCGATCGCCATTAGTTCCCCGAACATAGTATCATTCATACCCTTGGCACGTGCTGCCGCTGTATGCGAGGCGATGCAATACTCACAGCCATTCGTTGCACTCACGGCGATATAAATCAGTTCGCGCATCAGTGGATCAATTTCACCAGGGCTAACCATCACTTCCTTTAACGCTTGCCACGTTCGTTGCAGGGTGGGCGGATGGTTAGCTATGGCTTTCCAGAAGTTATTGATGTAGTCATTCTGACGTGTAATGCGGATGTCGTCATACACTGCACGTACTTCGTCGCTGGCTTCTTCGTATTCGATCAGCTTAGTCATGTTTTAATTCCATATAGTCTCCCCAGCGAGTGGGAACCCCTAGATTGTAATACTGAGTTGCAATTTAAAGATAGTAACTTGAGTCTTTGAGGCTGAAACTTTTAGCCAATGTCAGGTTACTGATACTTATCTACTTGAACAGACTAAACGGGAAACTTATATTATTCTCTCAGAGAGAGAAATAGGTAGGGTCGTCCATGAAAAAACTGATCCAGCGTATTAAGAGATTGCTCAAACGTATCCTCAAGAGGTCTGCATCCAATTCTCAGCAACCATCGCCCGTAATAAATTCTCGCCCATTAGAAACTTCTATTCCAACCGTTTCTCCGCGATGGGAGTCTGGTTTGGTGCTTGTGTGTTCACAATGTGCAAACGAGCAATCAGGCTCAACGGCTTCCGAAGATTTAGAGAATTGGTTGAAATCGCGTTTAAAATTTGAGGGATTATGGGGTGAATTTCGGGTCGTTAGCACCAGTTGTTTAGGAGTTTGTCCCCGGATGGGCATTACTGTTGTTCTTGTCAGTAATAGAAGTGGCGGTAATAGACCATGCTTAATTGTAAATCCCCAGAGCGATCGCGAACTTCTCTATTCATACATCAAACAAAATCAAGGCTGACTGCAAAGGTTTACTAAAGCTTAAAATTATTGAATTCAAAACTGTATTTTATCTCGCACTATGTTTTGGTGAAGTGGCAAATAAAAAAGGGGTGAATATTTTAATTCACCCCTTTTTCCAGGTTATAAGGGAGGTAAAGAATATTTATCCAACCCGTATTAGCGCTATTTCAATCTCAAGAATTATTCTTTTAAACGAGGTATATTTGGTCTTACAAAGGTAGGTGAGGAATTAATGCTTCGAGCATTAGTGCTTGAAGAATTAGTAGTTGGGGAACTGAGATTCAAGAAATCGATGAGTTTGAGAGTACGATTACGAATTTTCCAGCGCCCATTTATTTTGACGACTTGATCTTCATAAGTCCCATTAGCGACATCAATGCTGGTTTCCGAACGTTTGTGAGTCGCATGGAGATAAGAGGTCATCGCTGCTTTATTATTCTCAACTGAAATGTTTATCGTACCCATCAAATGTTGAGTAGCTTGATATCCATTTCCTTGGAATACTGAATAGACAAAATCCGCCCAAGAATCTGTCCCATAACGTGTTTCACTCGCACCATCAGGAAAAATAGCAGTGAGGACTGAATCTTGAGTAAAACAATCCCGATAAATATTCTTTCCCTCTAGGAGATTTCCTCTACCAATAGCGTCAGTTCCCAGTGCATAACAGGATGTTAATTGTTGAATTTCTAATTCTGCGTTAGGTTGAGTTGCACTTGCTAGTTCAAACCTCCCTCCAATAAACAGCACAAGAGCAACTGCAATCACAATCAGAGTTATCTGACTTAACAGAAACGAGATAGAATTTGTAACTATTCGCCCATTACCTCTTCTTTTTTCCACAGTATAGCCACCTTAGTTTTTACGATTTACGCATCTTGCAATTTACCATAAACTAAAGCTTTAGCTAATAGTTTTAGCTCATTAGACATGGCTAAAATACTTGCAAAATTTGCTAGCAATTACATTTTATGTATGCTAAAAAATCTGTCTTATAGTAAATGATGAAATAGGACAAGATTTGATGTATATAATTAGTTATAGCAAGTATGCATCCAGTTTGTAAGTGATAATTGCAACTTAATTTATATTGATTTGATTAAGTAAACAAGTTACTACTTACATAGTTTTATTAATAGTGAGATAAATTTTATTTTACCAAGTGACAGAAATCAAATATAATCACTCTGGCAATTCTAGATCATTCATGATAATTCCCCGAATTCTCCAAGAAGTCGGGGTTCTGTGGCTGTAACTATCAAAAGTCTTTTAAGGGAACTCCAAAAAATAAATTATCCAATTTCAATCTTTCAAAACAACTTTCCCTCTCCCTGCTCTCTGCTCCCCTGCCATCAAAGCGATGGGATATGTTTTTAATTGGAAGTCCCTAATCTCCCAAAATAGGGATAGAAATTATAAACTGTGTTCCTTCTCCTAAAACTGATTCACAAATCAATCTTCCACCATGATTTTCTACTATAATTTGCTGACTAATAGATAATCCTAATCCCGTACCTTTTCCTACAGATTTAGTAGTAAACAAATTTTCAAAAATGCAAGATTTAACTTCTTCAGTCATTCCTTTGGCATTATCTTTAATCTTAATTACCACATTTTTATTATCTATTTCTAAATAAGTCTCTATGGTAATAATATTAGGGTATGTTTCTTGAACTTCTAAAAAATCACGACCGATATTTGCTTCTTCTAAAGCATCAATTGCATTTGCAAGAATATTCATAAATACCTGATTTAATTGTCCTAAATAGCATTTTACCGATGGAATATATGCATAATTTTTAATTATTTGAATGGCAGGACGATTATGATCGGCTTTCAGTCGATGCTGTAAAATCATTAAAGTACTATCAATGCCCTCATGGATATTCGCTAATACTTTAGAGGTAGTATCGGCACGGGAAAAAGTACGGAGAGATGTACTAATATTACGAATGCGCTGTGTCCCTACCGTCATACCATCAATCATTTTGGGTAAATCTTTTAGCAAAAAATCTATATCTATTTCTTCGGCTTTTTCTTCAATTTCTGCACCAGGATTTGGGAATTTTTCTCGGTACAATTGCAGATAGTCTATCAAATCTTTAACAATATCTTTTGCTTGGGCAATACTACCTGTAATAAAAGCAATAGGATTATTTATTTCGTGTGCGACACCTGCAACTAAATTTCCCAGAGAAGACATTTTTTCACTTTGGATAAGTTGTAGTTGCGCCTCTTGTAAATCTTTTATTGACTGTTCTAATTCCCTAGATTTATCTTTCGCCCTTGTGTACAAACTGGCATTTTCTATGGCTATTGCCATTTGAGAAACTAAAACTTTTAATACCTCTACTCTTTCTAGAACAAAAGCTCCTGATGATAACTGGTTTTCTAAATAAATAATCCCAGTAAGCTGTGATTGGTACATAATAGGCAAACAGAAAATTGATTTTGTTTGAAATTTATGAATATAGATATCAAGGTTAAAAGGTTCTGCAAGGCTAGCATCATTTAATACAAGATATTGCTGAGTTCGGAAAACGTAATTAATTACAGAGAGTGGTAAATCATGATATGTTTCAACAGGAATAGAGGCTAAAACTGTCACAACATCGTTAGCAGTATTTCCAGAAGCTTCGACATACAAGTGATTATCTTTAAGTAGAAGTAGTACCGCTTTTTGTGCAGCAGCATTTTCTAGTAAAATTTTGATCAGTTTGCCTAATAAATTTTCTAAGACAATTTCATTAGTAATCGCTTGTGAAAACTTAATGAATGCATTAAAATCTAAAAAATCGCTCAAGCTGCTATTGGTAGTAGTGCTAGTAGTAAGCTGAATTGTATCTATTTTTGAAGTACTATTTTCTATAGTAGTAGTTTGTCCTACTAGAAAAGCATACTTTGATTCTAAGTGTTTAACTTTAGCGATCGCACCCCAACGAATATAGGCATAATAGGCTTTAGTTATATAAGTTTGATGAATTAACTCTTTACCTAAAGACTGATAAAATTTTCCGGCTAACTCATAAGCTAAAGCTTCCTCTTGGAGAAAACCGTTTTCTTGAGATTTGGCAATAGAGTGTTCATAATAGTCCATTGCTTCAAGCTTTTGCCCCAAAACGTGATATCGTTCTGCCTCCACAAGATAAAATCTATGTAAGTGATTTGTGGGAGCATGAGTAGCCCAAAGTTCCATCTTTTGCTGATTAGCTCGGACTTTTTCTAGAATAGCTTGCTTCTCAGACTCTTTAGCAGTATGATATATTGCCAAGTGGGCTAAAGAATCGTAAAAATAGAACAGTGGAACAACAAATAATCCTGTAACACCACCTAAAGATTTTTCTGCGATCGCAGCATTTTCTACAGCTTTCAAATACTCCCCAAATATGTAAGAGAGCATCAACTTATTAACAAATAGATGGTTAATTGTGTAAAGATCATTTACTCGCTGATGAATTGGCAGCATACTTTGCTCGTCGTAGGCTTCTCCAATTAAACAGTCCACATTTTCAAAATTACCTTTCAAGTTCAAAACTGTTTGTAAATATACTAAGTTCCAAGTTAAAGCTACTTGTTGCTTGATTTTTTTCAGCGAATCGCAATAAGCTGTCAGTTCTTTTTCTAAAACCCAAAGTTCCTTACCTAGCCAAAATGAATGATAGGGATAAATATAACCACAATAACCAGCATATTCTAAATCTCCAGTTTCAAGACCGCTAGAATACCCTGCCATTGATGATGTTAATGTTTCCCTAACATGCTCTTTCCAATGCATAACATGGGCACTAACAACCGTCAGAATCTTAGCCTTAAGTTCTTCAGCATTAAATTGTGATACCAGACGTGAAGCTAATTTTCCAAATTCATAGCCAGAATCAATTTCTCCTTGAACTCCACAAAGAAGTAATCCATAAAGACTATAACCATAGGCAGATACAGCCGTATTCCCATACATTAAGGACAAATTCACCATTTTACAGACAATAATTGGCATCATTGCAGGAGCAGTTTGAAAAGCCGCAGGAAGAACTCCCATTAAGATTCTCATAGCTGCAATCTTGTTAGGATCGGTCATTAATGGTAAGTTAATTAAATCTGCAATAGCTTTCCTTTTCAAAGAAGCAGCGATTTCATCCATCCCCTGCTGAATATCAGTTGATGTCGGTTCATCTGGAAAACTTATTCCTAACAATTGCAGAATTGATACTGCTATCTGAATGGCTTCCAGTTGTTTGCTTTGAATTATAGAAGCGATAATTTGTACTTCATAGACTTTCACTTTATCTAGAAGGACTTTGGCTTGTTGTTGCACCACCTCAGCCCATTGTTGCATCTGCTCAAAATTACCGCCCAGATAGGCTACCTCTGCGGCTCCTTCATATAAACCGATAGTTAAGGTATATTCAGTTTGCCAAGCATCTATATTTAAAAGTTCTATCCCATTTGTGAAGTACTTAAGAGCAGCTTCGTAAGCTGTAGAAGCTTTAGCTTTTCGCCCTGCAATTAAATTTAATCGTGCCAATTCAGTTTTTTCAGATTGTTCTATCAGGTTAACAATACCTACATTCAACTGATTGACGATATCAAAAATATTAGCTTCTATTTCATCTTTAGGTATATTTTGGAGAAGCAATTGCCCAATTTTCAGGTGAGTAGATTTCTTTAGTTCTTCTGGAATCAACGAATATGCTGCTTGTTGTACTCTATCATGCAAGAACTTGTAACCCACCCGTGAACTGTCGAAATTTAAATTAACCGCTTCTTCTTGATTAAAAACTAACGGAATACGGTAAGCTTCACTTAAAGGTAGAATTAATCCCGCTTGCAAAGCCGAGTGTAAATCATTCGCTGTCAAAGAAGGTGATTTTTCATTGACTATCGATAAAATATCCAGACTAAATCTGTCACCCACACAAGCTGCTAGTTTTAAAACATCTTGGGTGAACTTTGGTAGCTTTTCAACTCGACTGGCAACTAACTCAACTACGTTTTTATCGGTAATTCCAATTGCTTGAATATCCTCTATGCTCCATTGCCATTTAGCATTAGCAAAGTCAAATATAAACAGCTTTTCTTGATGAAGTGCTTGAATTAGTTGTGTTATAAAAAATGGGTTTCCACCTGTCTTGTTACAAATTAATTCAGCTAGTTCAATAATTTGCTTGTTAAATATTCTCGTTTCTACATGCTGCTTAATCTCTGTTTGTTGGAGAGTTTCGCCAAGTAGCTGAGTCACATTGTCTAAATTTAAAGGTTGCAATACTAGATTATTAACAACTCTGCCACTATTCTTAATTTCTTCTATTTTTTGGATTAAAGGATGTGCCGGACTAACTTCATTATCTCTATATGCCCCAATAAATAAAAAATATTTGCTGTCTGTGTCAGTTACAAGTAGTTGGATTAAATTTAATGTGGCTGAATCTGCCCATTGCAAATCATCTAAAAAGATGACTAAAGGGTGTTCTTTTTGAGTAAAAACTTGGATAAATTCTTTAAAAACATGATTGAAACGGTTTTGTGATTCTGTTGCGCCAATTTGGGCAACTTCCGGCTGTATACCGATGATTAATTCTACTTCTGGAATTACGTCAGTAATAACTTTTCCATTTGTTCCCAAAGCTAATAATATTTTATTACGCCATGCTTCTATTCTTTCATTATTCTCTGTCAGCAAATACCGCATTAAATAAGCAAAAGCCTGAATTAAAGAAGCATAAGGTATATTTCGCTTTAATTGGTCAAATTTACCAGAAATAAAGTACCCTTGTCTGCGAGTAATGGGTTTATTAACTTCGTTGACTAAAACTGATTTGCCAATACCAGAATAGCCAGAAACTAGCATCATTTCACTAGTTCCACATGTAACACGCTCAAATGCAGCTAACAGTTCATTAACTTGTTCTTCACGACCATATAATTTTTGAGGGATTAATAACTGGCTCAAGATATCTAAACGACCTGGGACAAAATCAGTAATTATTCCTTTGGTTTCTAACAGGTTAAGACATAATTCTAAATCTGCTAATAATCCTGTAGCATTTTGATACCTGTCTTCCGCGTTTTTGGCCATCAGCTTCATCACAATTTCAGAGATAGCAGTAGGAATTTGCGGATTTAATGACTGCGGGTTTATCGGTTGAACAGCAATGTGACTATAAACTATTTCTAAGGGATCTTGGCTAAAAAATGGTGTTTTCTCAGTGAGCATTTCATATAAAGTTACACCAAGAGAATAAAAGTCAGTACGATAATCAAGAATGCGATTCATTCTCCCAGTTTGTTCAGGAGACATATAAGCAAGTGTGCCTTCAACGCAGTTAGGGTTATTAAATTGAGGATTTTCCTTATTGAGGCGAGAAGCTATACCAAAGTCAGTGAGCTTAACAATACCTGTCTGAGAGTTAATGATGATGTTACTGGGTTTTATATCTTTATGAATAATCTGGTTATTATGCAAATAATCTAAAGCTTTAGTCAGTTGAATAGCAATCTTTAAATAGTTAATTAAGTTAAATTTTTCTATTTGTAGTAGTTTATCTAAAGACTGACCACCAAAATCTTCCAACAACAGTCCCACACGATTTTCAAAGGTTTCTAAACTAATAGATTTAACTATATTGGGATGATCTAAACCTTGCTGAATTTGATACTCGTTTTTCAGGTGAGTAAAGGCTTCGAGAGTAGGATATTCATTTTTAAGCAGCTTGAGGATAACTCGCTGTTGTGTCTTTGGAATTTGTGTTTGATAAATAATTGTTTGGATTCCTTCGTGGAGAATCGAGTTTATTTGGTATCCAGTACGATTTGGCATTGATTTTTGACTATAAAGTTACAAAATTAGCATCACCCCCATTCCGTCGTGAAAGGGGTTCTAGTTTAATTATTCCCAACGGTAGAAAATTATTAACATTGGGATTCCGTACTCAAGGGTTGTAAATTAAAAAGCGATTATTCCCTTGTAACGGAAACCAGTGCCTAAAATCTGACTGTAACTTTTACGCCAACCGCAGATAAGGACACTTTTGTAAAAATCCAGAGGCCTTATTATGGGCATCTAAATTATGAGTATGTGTTGGTGTAGGTCGAATAATGCCACCAAATAGGTCATCCAATCCGTAGGGTGTGAAAAATTGCCATTGACCTTGGCTATCTAGTCGAACTCCCACAGCAGTAGCGGTGTGCAGCCAATCTGTAATGCCATCCTCTGTACTAGTGTAGGGTCTACTACCAAGACGCCAACGAGCAAAACTAGCTTGATTTTTGACATCGAACTCATCATGAGGAAATTGTTCTGTGAGAGTCGCCTTCGCTGCTAGTTCTTGAGAACGGTTCCCCTCTATATCAAAGAATGCAATATCAAAATCTTTAATACCTAACCCACAATTCTCACCAAAAACTGAAGACCAAACGGTATTTCGGACTGCACCTCCGGCTAACCACCAATTAGGTAGATTTAGTTGAGCGATCGCAGGTAATACTGTATCAATACGTGTATCCGCTAAAATCATCTGTAGGCGAGTGTTACTATTCATATCAAATTCCTGGGATTGTCAAGTAGAAGGTGAAAATATTATCATTCACATTTCATTAAACTTACGGTGTTGATAGTTCAAGGGTGACACTTGGCGGTTCAATGTTTTTTAGGGAAACTGCTGAACTCATAGTATAAAAATAACAGGGTTTTACGGAAGGTTAAATCGTGAATTTAGAATTTAGAATTTTTATTTATGGAAGATTTATTTGCGCGACTAGAACGCACACTCAATCCTGAACTCCCTTCCCTAACAGAGTCACAACAACAACTCCTACAAGAACTCAGTATCGATCAAAATCAACCTGGTACGATTCTGCATGACTTTCAAACCCTGATAGATTTCTTGCAACCAAATGGAGTGGAAGTTAGTAGTGTTAATAACCTTCTACCGCTAAAAGTACTATCAGAACTTAATTCTCAGTTAAGTCACCCAATTGAAACTAAACTCAAACGCCCCGTACAAAAATCATACCCCTACATTAATGGACTATATCTGTTATTACGCAGTTCTGGGATAGCCCAAATTAGATCCCAAGGGAAGAAGCAGGTTTTAGTTTTAGACGCAGCAACTTTGCAATCATGGTCAAGTCTGAACTCAACAGAACGCTATTTCAACTTATTAGAAGCCTGGTTGATTTGGGGAAATAACGAAATTTTGGGCGAACATCAAGATTCATTTGGGAATTTATTTAGATGCATTCAACTTTGGCCCCGCGTGCCAGATAAAGGTTTGAAATTTCCTAAATATGAAGACCAACACGATATTAGTTATTATCCTGGTCTACATAATGTAGCCCTGTTAGAGTTATTTGGATTTTTATCTATCAAACATGGAAAACCACAAGAAGGCAAAGGATGGCGTATTCATAGTTTACAACGTTTGCCCTTTGGTGATGCTCTGTTGCAATTACTATTTCCATTGGGTATACGAGGAGAATTACAGGATGATGTAAATGTTAATTTTGGAAAATTGCAGTCACCTTTTAAACCATTTTTTCCAGAATGGGAGCATAATTTACTTGTTCAAAAGCAAGGCTTTACTGATGGTATTTATATTTTTAAAGTATCCATTGATAAGGCTTGGCGACGTATTGCCATCCCAGCAAAAAAACCATTAAGCTGGCTAGCAGAGACAATTCTCGATGCTTTTGACTTTGATTACGATCACCTGTACGAGTTTAGTTATAAAGACCGTTTTGGTCGCATAATAAAAATCGGTCATCCCTATATGGAAACACCTCCATTTGCAGATCAAGTACAGATTGGTGATTTGTCTGTAGAACCAGGTGTTAAGATGACCTATCTTTATGATTTTGGTGACAGCTGGAAATTTGATGTGCTGTTAGAAGCAATTAATCCACCTGATAACAAAATAAAAAAAGCCAAGATTTTAGAAGTTCAGGGAAATGCACCTCAACAGTATTGGAGTGAGGATGATGAATCGGATGAAGATGACGGATGAGGGGGATTTGGGGAAACGAGGAGAGTGAAAATGTCCCCGTGTCTTTCTACGCTGTAGTTCTATGTTTGTCAACATTTTATCAAAATTACAGAAGCATGAAGTTGTCAGCGATACAACAACATTTATTACTTCTTAGATAAGTAGGGAATCTTAGCCTTTTGTTTTTAAATAAGTGATAAAATAGTAATCTTTATCTTACCCAACTCACCTGCCCAAGAAAAAGACAAAGTTTTATCAGTAAAGTGCTTTAATGAACATATTAAATTATTTAAAATAGTAATAGTAAACTCAAATTATAAGTTCAGTTTGGATATCATATAGTTTTACATACTTGTCTACTACTTATGTAGAAAAAGCTAAGATAGTATCAAATATATTTCCGTAAAATCTTACTGGACGTATTCAATTATGTGCTTTAAGTAAAATCGGATAATTAACAGAATTTCGATTCATTCTCGAAAGTTTTAACAGTTATTTGCACACAAGGTTGATGAAAAACGATACACCACAAGAATTGAACCCAGACCAAGAAATTGGACGCTTGATTGATGAGGTAATGTCTTCATCTCTGACTGATGAACAGTACCGCAAAAAGATGCAGCGACGCAAAGAAGTGCAAGACAAGCGCATAGCAGAAGCTGTACCAGAAAAAGGGTTAATTATTGTAAATACTGGTAACGGTAAGGGTAAAACCACTGCGGCTTTGGGGATGGTGTTACGATCGCTTGGTCACGGGTATAAAGTAGCGATCGTTCAATTCATCAAAGGTAGCTGGGAACCTTCCGAAAAAAGGGTTTTCAGCTATTGGGAAGACCAGATAGAATTTCACGCAATGGGCGAAGGGTTTACCTGGGAAACTCAAGACCGCGATCGCGATCTCGACAAAGCTAGCGCTGCGTGGGAGAAATCATTAGAATACATCCGCAACCCAGACTTTCAACTGGTGTTGTTAGACGAAATCAATATCGCCCTTAAAATGGCTTACTTACCAGTAGAAGAAGTTTTAGCGGGTTTGGCACAAAAACCAGCTAACAAACACGTTATTCTCACAGGTAGAGGCGCACCACCCGCTTTAATTGAGTGTGCTGACTTAGTAACCGAAATGACCCTAGTTAAACACCCTTTCCGCGATCAAGGTGTTAAAGCGCAACCGGGAATTGAATATTAAATTCAGTAAACAGAGGAAGAAAAAGAGGACGATAAAAAACTAGGTTTCCTATTCAGCAGAGATCAGAAACCTAGTTTTTTATCGGATGTCAAGTCTATATTTTCTAGTACTTTGTCAAGCTATAGGAATCCGATTTGATTTCTGAAAAAATCTAAGTATCTGTAGGGTGTGTTATCGGCGAGAGTACGGCACCAAAG